>JAISSD010000100.1 GCA_031273295.1 Prevotella sp. | reverse complement strand
TCCGCAAAGAATTGTTACTGAATAATATGGCTGTTATTGCATTACAAACGCATGTTTTACTATGTATTAAAAATTACAGTCAATTTAATTCACAACAGTTTCTGAATCTTTTAATCCTTGAATCATGTAAATCGTGTTCTGACTTTTCCCCGCTTCAGGGAACCGCAACAACACCGATGGCAACCTGAACAACGCCGGCAACAACGGCAACTACCGGTCGTCGTCAGCCAACAACGGGACGAACGCGTACAACCTGAACTTCAACAGTAGCAACGTGAACCCGAACAACAGCAACAACGAACGGGCGAACGGTATGTCGGGTCGATGCGTAAGAGCATTTGTTTCAGTTTTTCAGAGTCTGTTCAAGCTTTGTCTGTCAAATATGTATTATCCCCGTTCTTTCGGGTTTGACTGCACTGCATTGATTGTCAATGTAATCTGTTTATTTCTTCGTCGCTTTGCATGATTTCAAAATAACATTCTGTCAGGGATGTATCACCAGGTAGAAAAACTGTCAAGGATGCATCCCTACTTTGCAGGCATTGCAAAATTCAACCGTCTCGATATAAGTTGTTTCTTGTTCATGTCCGGGCAATATTCAAAACTTCGTGTTCTTTGCTGGGAACTTATGGAAGGCTTTCAGCCTTGGCGGCTATGCAGCAAACGGCGTTGTCAAACTTGTATCATGGCGGGTTTTGGAGCACAAAAACCTCGTTTCCACCTCATTTTTCCAACAAAACAACCTCTGCTACATGATTAAAAAACGGGCGGACACTGTTTTTAACCTCATTTTAACCTGATTTTCTTGACAAAACAACCTCGGTAGAGAGCTAACTGTCTTGTTTTCCGCTCAATTGAAATACCGTCGGCGGAATCGACCGTGCCGCAGACCTTGTCAAAGCTACCGGACCAGTAGCCCTCAAAGGCAAAGAGCTCATCGAATACCGGCATGCGCCATTTTCTGCCGTGCAACGCTCCGCCGTTGGCCTCGGTTATGTATATTCACGCGGCATACTTTTGTGCAGGAATGCATTATAATACAACGCACGGAATTCATCTGTTCATGCGTTTTTACCATGCCGTACACGGTATAATGCACGGATATATACACAGGCGACCGTTGCGTCGGGCGCACACGCAGACTTTGTTTTCTGCTTTTCACTCATGCAGTTACATTAAATCCGCAAGGACGGGTATGAAATATTTATAATTGCATTAAGATAAAAGATTCGAATTATTTTGAAATAGTTTCGATATTATTTTGAAGTGTTATGAATATTTTCTTTTTTTGTATTGTAAAACGAAAAGAACTGATTCATGAACGTAAATTTATCCGGTTCAACAAAACTGTTTGACGTCATCATTATCGGAGGCGGCGCTACAGGTGCAGGCGTGGCCCGTGACTGTTCCCGCAGAGGCTTGCGTGTCCTGTTGCTCGAAAGACTTGATATAGCTACGGGCGCTACAGGCCGGAATCACGGCCTGCTCCACAGTGGGGCGCGCTATGCGGTGACAGACCGGGAATCGGCGGAAGAATGTATTAAAGAGAATATGATCCTGAAAAGGATCGCAAGCCATTGCGTAGAAGAAACAGACGGCCTGTTCCTTACATTGCCCGAAGATGATACAGGCTATCAGTCCGTATTTGTAGACGCCTGTATTGCCGCGGGTATTGATGCGCAGATAATAGACCCCGAAGAAGCGCTTGTCATGGAGCCGTGCGCCAACAGGGAAATTACAGGAGCAGTCAAAGTCCCGGACGGTTCGGTAGACCCGTTCCGTCTGACCGCTTCCAATATGATAGATGCAAAGAATTACGGCGCAGAGGTTTATACTTATCATGAGGTCACGGGATTGATTCGTGAACAGGCCAGAATTGTCGGAGTCGAAGCATTTGACCATAAAACGAAAGAAACAAAAAAAATATATGCTTCCGTGGTAGTGAATGCATGCGGAATCTGGGGACAGCGTATTTCCCTGTTTGCGGATGTAAAAGTGAGTATGCTTCCGGCCAAGGGAGCTTTATTGATTTTTGGCCACCGGGTAAATAATATGGTATTGAACAGATGCCGTAAACCTGCCGACGCCGATATACTTGTACCGGGCGATACAATATCCCTGATAGGCACTACGTCAAGCAATATACCGTATGACCGGATAGACAACATGACGGTAACGCCCGAAGAAGTCAATACGCTTATCCGCGAAGGCGGGAAACTGGCTCCTGTATTGAACAGGACGCGTATATTAAGGGCATATGCAGGGGTAAGGCCATTGGTAGCTTCCGACAATGACCCTACCGGACGTAGTGTGAGCCGAGGAATTGTACTCCTGGATCATGCCGGACGTGATGGACTGGAAGGGTATGTTACCATAACAGGCGGCAAATTGATGACTTACCGCCTGATGGCGGAATGGACTACAGACCTCGTTTGCCGGAAACTGAATGTAAGCAATAAATGTACTACCGCTGAAGAAAATCTGCCCGGCTCGCGTGAAAATATGGAAGAGACAAGCAAAAAGATAATATCGCTTCCTGCCGCACAACGTAAATCCGCTATTTACCGTCATGGGGATATGGCGGCGAATCTGTCGGGAAATACGGAAGATGATAACAGCCTGGTCTGCGAATGTGAAGAAGTATCGGTAGGGGAAGTGAAGTATGCGCTGGAAGAACTGAATGTAACCAATCTGGTAGACCTTCGCCGGCGAACGCGCGTCGGTATGGGTACATGTCAGGGAGAACTATGCGCCTGCCGGGCGGCGGGCGTCATGATTGATGCGGATAAATTATGTCCGGAAAGCGCGAAAGAAGATCTGGCTTCATTCCTTGGCGAACGCTGGAAAGGTATCTATCCGGTAGCATGGGGCGATACATTACGGGAAAGCGAGTATACCAGCTGGGTTTATGAAAGTGTTTGCGGGTTGAAGTTATCACATAAACAAGAAGAATAGGATGAAATTCGATACTGTAATTATAGGAGGGGGACTATCCGGTCTTACTTGCGGAATTCGTTTACTGCAACAAGGCCAGCGATGCGTCATCGTATCTTCCGGGCAGAGCGCCTTGCATTTCTCGTCCGGTTCGTTCGATTTGCTGAATGCATTGCCCGATGGCAGGATTGTGACTGATCCGCTGGCGTCGGTAAAGGATTTGGTGCGGATGTCTCCCGGTCATCCCTATGCTAAATTGGGCGAATGCAAGTTTCGCGAATTGGCCGGGGAATCCGAGTCTTTCCTTTCGGGTATAGGTTTGTCAATACAGGGCGGTGCAACAGAAAATCATTACAGGATAACGCCTATGGGAACCCTGAAACCGACCTGGTTGTCCGCGCCTGATTTTGCTGTTTGCAAATCGGAGTCGAAATTGCCATGGAAGAAAGTTTCCATTTTCAATATTGCCGGCTTCCTTGACTTTTATCCTCAGTTCATAGCCGGCGAGTTTGCCAGGATGGGTACAAAGAGCGATATTCATCTGTTCAGCCTGCCTGGTCTGGATCATCTGCGTCGCAATCCGAGTGAGTTACGTTCTACGAATATTGCAAGGATACTGGATCAAGAATCCAACAGGGATGAATTGACAGGAATATTGAGCAAGGCGGCGGCGGATAGCGACGCTATCATTTTCCCGGCATGTATCGGATTGAAAAATACGAATATGCTTGCGGAATCAAGGAAGGCGATAAACAAGCCGGTATACCTGATACCTACATTGCCGCCATCCGTAACAGGCATACATACGCAACGGTATATGCACGATTATTTCGTCCGTCTGGGCGGCGTATATATGCTGGGCGATACGGTGAAAAAAGCGGATATGGAGAATGGCAGGGTGACCAGGATCTATTCCTGTAATCATGGCGACATTCCTTTTATTGCCGAAAATACGGTTTTGGCGACAGGCAGCTATTTCAGTCAGGGGTTGATCGCTACCGGTTCCCGCATTTACGAGCCTGTATTCAATCTGGATGTGGCTTATGCCCCGGCCAGGCAGGACTGGTACAGCCGTAATATGTTTGACAGTCAGAATTATCTGGCGTTTGGCGTAAAAACAAACGAATCGTTCAATGCATTGCATGGCGGTAAAGTTTTGGAAAATCTGTATGTTTCCGGGGCGGTACTGGAAGGGTTTAATCCTGTAAAAGAGGGTAGCGGGGCAGGAGTTTCCATATTGAGCGCCCTGTATATTGCAGATAAAATAATAAGCAAGGAAGGAGAACGGCGATGATGAATTTTCAACAGCATGGCATAAATGATAATAATTTCGAACAGTGCATCAAATGTACTATATGTACGGTATATTGCCCTGTTGCAGCTGTAAACCCCGATTATCCCGGCCCAAAACAGGCGGGGCCGGATGGAGAACGCTTGCGCCTGAAAAAATCGAATTTTTACGATGAAACATTAAAGTATTGCATCAACTGTAAACGATGTGAAGTGGCTTGCCCTTCCAATGTAAGGATTGGCGATATCATCCAGTCGGCACAGATAAAATATGGCAAAAAGAAACCGAAGCCAAGGGATTATATTCTGGCCAATACGGATATTATGGGTTCGCTGGCTACTCCGTTTGCGCCTGTCGTAAATCTGGTATTGGGCTTGAAGCCTGTGAAGTCGATACTGGATGCGACGTTGAAGATAGACCGTCGCCGCACTTTCCCGAAATACTCGTCCGGTACATTCGAAAACTGGTATAAAAAGCAGGCGGACAAACAAAAAGAGTATCCCGGGCAGGTTAGTTATTTTCATGGCTGTTATGCCAATTATAATAATCCGCAGCTGGGAAAGGATCTAGTGAAGGTGTTTAATGCCTTGGGTATAGGCGTTCAGTTGTTGCGAAAAGAGAAATGTTGCGGAGTAGCCTTGATCTCCAATGGCCTTGTCGGTCAGGCCAGGAAGCAGGCAAAGGTAAATATGGCTTCTATTCGGGAATCCGTATTGGAAAAGAAGATTCCGGTTGTAGCGACTTCTTCTACCTGCACATTTACTATCCGCGACGAATATCCGCATTTACTGAATGTCGATACATCCGATGTTAGAGACAATGTAGAGTTGGCTACCCGCTATATATACCGCCTGCTGAGTACAAGCGGTTCGAAATTGAAGTTTGGCAAAGAAAAGATAAAGGCGGCTTATCATACGCCTTGCCACATGGAAAAACTGGGCTGGTCTTATTATTCAATAGAACTGTTGAAACTGATTCCGAATATGGAACTGAAAATTTTTGACTCCCGGTGCTGTGGTATTGCCGGAACATACGGATTTAAGAAAGAGAATTACAAAACATCCCGGGATATTGGAACGCCTTTGTTTGAACAGATCGAGGCCAGCGACGTCGATTATGTGATCACCGATTGCGAAACATGTAAATGGCAAATAGAAATGTCTACCGCCAAACGTTGCGAACATCCCGTATCTATTTTGGCAAAGGCGCTGGAATAATGTGTTGTTTCGAATCCTGTTTCGATAAATTCGTATAAATATTTCTATTTGGGATCTTATTGGAGTTCTTGTAATTGACGGTTTTAAATTCATATAAATTTTCTTTGTTTCATAATATTCTGTATATTAATTGTTTATGCATTGTTATCGAATCCTGATCCTGTTGTAATATCAAAAATGGATTTTTACGAAACAAAAGTTTGCAAAAATATGTTATTCTGATTATATTTGTTTATACGGTGAAGTAAAATAAGGCCTTGGTGAATTTTTATATTTCAAAACAGGTTCTGTTCTGTTTTATTTTGTTCCGGAAATAGAGTAATGAACTCTTAAAAAAATAAGTTTATGGAAAGAATTTACAACATTGGAAGCGCTCGTGAAAGCAAAATCGGAGAATATCGTTCTTTCGATGTTCCGGATTTGGGAGTAGAGGCGGAATGTTCGTCCGCTTACAATGAAATTTTAAACATTCTGAGAGAAGCCTTCAGCCTTGTCGATATTACCCGGATAATAAAAAAGCTGTAAGACGCCGGATACATTTTGACTGCATCGAACTGACGTAGTCAAATGCATCCCCCGTCCTGATCCGGGAAGTTAATATCTTCAACAAGTGATTACAAGAATCCGTATTAACCGGCAATGTCTGCCGTTTATACCAATGTGACTTCTATATCCCGTTCCCTCATCATGTCTATGATATGCGCCGGTGCGCCGGTATCCGTGATAATATGGTGTATCTTGTTTACGTCGCATATTTTACAAAAACCGCGTTTGCCGAATTTGGAAGAATCCGTCAAAACAATTATCTTTCGTGCGGCGTCTATCATTTGTTGATTTATTCTGGCCTCGCTCATATTGCTGGTTGTCAGTCCGTAGTCCAGGTCGATACCGTCCACGCCGAGGAAAAGTTTATTGCACGACAGGCTTTCCAGTATATTTTCGGCATAGTGGCCGATGACCGAAACCGAATTTTTCCTCATAGTTCCGCCCAGTTGCACAATTTCTATATTCGGATTGTAGCACAAGGTCAGGGAAACTTTTACGGACGAGGTAATTACGGTGATATTCTTCTCCACATTAATTTTGTTGGCAAAAGTAAGTAAAGTCGTTCCCGAAGCTATGATTATTTTATCATTCGGTTCCAGGAGGTTATTGGCGGCTTTGGCAATTCTTGTTTTTTCCTCTATCTGCATTTTCTCTTTCACATCTATATGTTTGTCGGTGATGATGGAACTCAGGCTGCTGGCGCTTCCATGATTGCGATATAACATTTTTTTGCTTTCGAGATATTTTAGATCTTTACGAATCGTAACTTCCGAAACATCCAGTTTTTCACTGAGTTCCTGAACCTTTACATATCCTTCCTGTTTTAGCTGTTCCAGTATGAATTTGTGCCTTTTGGCTATATTTCCCATATCTTAAGTTGTATATTACAATTATATTGATTGCAAAGATATAAAAAAACAGGAAATGCAGAGACTGAAAAGCAGAAAGATATTTGTTTCGTTTTATATTTCCCGAACATGAAATTTTGATAAACAATATTTGGTTATAACAATTATTTCATGTGTACACAATTTGTTTTTTTTAAGGTCATAAGGAACTCGCAACATGTTGGCTCAGCCGAACGTTGTTTCATGCTTTTTGAACAAGTTTTACATGCTCGTTTCATAATATTTGTTTCCGATATATTGCGAATAATTTTGTATTGTTTTGTATTTTGTCAAAAATGTTATATTTTTATGCAAAAAAGTTTCAAATTTATTTGTTTGTTTAAAATACATGTTTATCTTTGCGTATAATAAGGGTGAAAGTTATGAATAGAAACAATTATATAAAACAAATCGCCGACAAATCCATACTATGGGATTTTGTTGTGGCAGGCGGTGGAGCCACAGGGCTAGGCGTTGCAATTGATGCGGCTTCCCGTGGTTTTAAGGTGGCATTGATAGAACAGTCCGATTTTACAAAAGCAACATCCAGCCGCAGTACAAAACTGGTACACGGCGGCGTTCGCTATCTTGCGCAGGGCGATGTTGGACTGGTCGTGGAAGCGCTTCGAGAAAGGGGCCTGATGAAAAAGAACGCCCCTCACCTGGTAAAAGATCAACGATTCATTATAGGAAATTATAAATGGTGGGAAAAACCGTTTTACGCAATCGGGCTGACAGTTTATGACATATTGGCCGGAAAGCGGGCTTTGGGACGTTCTTTACCGTTGAGCAGGAAGTCTGTGATTAAAGAAATCCCCCGGATAGCAACCAAGGGGCTGAAAGGAGGGGTCGTATATCATGATGGCCGGTTCGACGACTCCCGCATGGGGATAGATCTTTTGCAGACTGCCGCCGAGCAAGGCGCCGCCGTTGTTAACTATGTAAAAGTTACAGATCTTGTCAAAAACGAAACCGGAAAAGTAACAGGAGTGAAAGTTTTTGATGAATTGGGCAAACATGCATATACTCTTCGTGCAAAAGTGGTGATAAACGCAACCGGAATATTTGTAGACGATCTGATGAAAATGGATACACCGGAAAGAAATAATATTGTCCGCCCAAGTCAAGGGGTGCATCTTGTTGTGGACAAATCATTTCTGGGAGGCGATACAGCCATAATGATACCCAAAACCAGAGACGGGCGAGTGATGTTTGGCGTGCCGTGGCATGGAAAAGTTGTACTGGGGACTACCGATACGCCATTGAAAGAATTTGTACTGGAACCTCGGGCCCTGGACGAAGAAATTGAATTCATACTTGAAACCGCAGGCCAATACCTGACAAAGCAACCGAAAAGAGAAGACGTCCTTTCCGTATTTGCAGGACTAAGGCCGCTTGCAGCGCCCCAAAAAGGGACGGACGGACAAAAGACGAAGGAAATTTCGCGCAGTCATAAAATTGTTATCTCCGGGAACGGACTCGTTACCGTAACCGGAGGGAAATGGACTACATACCGGTATATGGCTGAAGATGTTGTCAATAAAGCCTTGTCCATCGGGGATCTGCCGCGAAAAGATTGCGTGACAAGGAGTTTGCATATACACGGTTACAAGGAAAATGATGACGGGTCGGATTTCGGTTCTGTATATGGAAGCGATTATGAAAAAATACAAAAACTGGAACAGGAGCGGCCCGAATTGGCCGGGAAACTTCATCCCCGCTTCGATTATACGGGCGCAGAAGTCGTATGGGCAGTGAGGGAAGAGATGGCTATAACCGTAGAGGATGTTTTGTCCCGAAGGTTGCGCGCCACATTCCTGGATGCGCGCGCGGCGATAGATATCGCGCCGGCAGTAGCCTCTATAATGGCAAAAGAAACAGGAAAAGACATGGAATGGGAAAAAGCGCAAGTGCGCGAGTTTATAGAACTGGCGCAACATTATCTGCTTGTACCTTACGATCCGCATAAATAACCGGACTACTTTTTTTTACCTAATTAAATATTAACCACATGGAAAAGTACATTTTATCGTTCGATGCAGGAACCACGAGCTCAAGAGCCATAGTTTTCGACCATAAAGGCGAAATATGCTCTGTCGCACAAAAAGAATTTCCGCAAATATTTCCACAAAGCGGATGGGTAGAACATAACCCGCATGAAATTTGGGCTTCGCAGGCTGCCGTAGCCGCCGAAGCTATCACGAAAATCGGGATCAACGGTACTAATATTGCCGCGATAGGCATCACCAACCAGCGCGAAACAACCATCGTCTGGGATCGCGAAACGGGTGAGCCTGTCTACAATGCGATTGTCTGGCAGGACAGAAGAACATCGGAATACTGCGACAAACTGAAAAACGAGGGCTTGTTGCCGTATATCAAAGACAAAACGGGCTTGATCGTAGACGCATATTTCAGCGCTACAAAAGTGAAATGGATTCTGGACAATGTAGAAGGCGCCAGGGCAAAAGCCGAAAAGGGACAATTGGCTTTCGGTACTGTCGACACATGGATTGTCTGGCAATTGACAAGAGGAGAGGTGCATGCCACGGATGTTTCCAATGCGTCACGCACAATGTTGTACAATATTCATACTCTGGCGTGGGATGACGATTTGTTGAAACTGTTCAATATTCCTAAAAACATGATGCCTGAAGTTTGCGCTTCGAGCGAAGTGTACGGGCAGACAAAAACTACGATTTTTGCATCTAAAGTTCCCATTGCAGGTATTGCCGGAGACCAGCAGGCGGCATTGTTCGGACAGATGTGCGTAGATGCGGGGATGGTGAAAAATACTTATGGTACAGGTTGTTTTATTTTGATGAATACAGGCGAAAAACCGGTAGTATCGAAAAACAACCTTGTTACTACCATTGGATGGCAGATAAATGGAAAAACTACCTATGCCCTTGAAGGGAGTATTTTTGTTGGAGGAGCCATTGTACAATGGTTGCGCGACGGGCTTAAAATAATCGACTCTTCACCGGAAATAGAGCAACTGGCCAAGCAAGTACCGGATAATGGCGATGTATATTTCGTTCCTGCACTGACCGGTCTCGGAGCTCCGTATTGGGACCAGTATGCACGCGGTACAATTGTCGGGATTTCCAGAGGAACAACGGCGGCCCATATTGCACGGGCGGCTCTCGAAGGTATTGCTTATCAGACGATGGATGTGATCAACGCCATGATTCTGGACGCCGGAGTAGGATTAAAAGAATTGCGGGTAGACGGCGGCGCTGCTAAAAACGATTTGTTGATGCAGTTTCAGGCTAATGTACTCGGACAAAAGGTGATCCGTCCTCAAACAACGGAGACAACAGCTCTGGGTGCGGCATATCTGGCAGGATTGGCCGTAGGTTTCTGGGAAAATATAGAAGAGGTGAAAAAGCAGTGGCATGTAGATTCCGTATTTGAGGCCGATCCTCAAGTCAATATGCACCTGGCCAAGAGAAAATGGGCTGAAGCGATATACCGTGCACAATCATGGATAAAGTAATCGCCCGGAGTATATATTGGGTGTACGACACTAACTAACCGCTATTATAAACTGAGGTATCAATGGGAGAATTCGTCCCGGATTCTCCATTATACTCAAGGTTTGACTGACTGATATTATAAAAAACTAGAACAGGTATCCGTTACAATATCCAAACCTGATATAAATAATATACTTTGATTCGGAATATCTGTGGATCTTGAGCCGGATAGAGATGTATAATTATGATTCGGGCAGTTGCAATATAACCCGGGTAATAATACGGATACGCATAAAACTAAATTAACCTTTTTAATTAATTAAGATCATGGGACAAGATATTTTATTTGAATTTATAGGCACAGCCATACTTATACTTTTTGGCGCCGGCGTATGTGCAAACGTTTCTTTAAAGAAAACTTTGGGTAACAGTTCCGGGTGGGTAGTAATTGCTTTCGGGTGGGGATTCGCCGTGTTTGTCGCGGCATTTATCTCAGCCCCGTTTTCGGGAGCCCATTTGAATCCTGCCGTGACAATCGGCCTGGCTATAGCCGGCGGATTTCAAGGCAGTATCGCAGGCTATATTATTGCTCAAATACTGGGGGCTATTGTGGGTGCATGTGTGGCATATCTGATGTATAAACCGCATTTTGATGCGGAAGAAAATCCGGACGCCAAACTTGGCGTGTTTTGTACAGGGCCGGCGATTAAAAACCTGTTCTCGAATTTTTTCAGTGAAGTTGTCGGTACGTTC
This sequence comes from Prevotella sp., assembly GCA_031273295.1. Lineage (GTDB taxonomy): Bacteria > Bacteroidota > Bacteroidia > Bacteroidales > Dysgonomonadaceae > Dysgonomonas. Next base: position 3,231 of record JAISSD010000100.1, on the reverse strand, counting down.
GCACTTGTATTCGGTATTCTTTACGCGGCAGGCGCTGAAATAGCAGGCCCGTTACCTGTCGCAATACTTATAGTGGCTATTGGTATGTCTTTGGGAGGTACAACCGGATATGCCATCAATCCGGCCCGCGACCTGGGCCCTCGTATTGCGCATGCCTTCTTGCCGATCAAGGGTAAAAGAGACAGTAATTGGGGATATGCATGGCTTCCTGTCGTAGCCCCTCTTGTTGGAGGAGCTCTCGCCGCTTTGCTGTACATTGCACTTAAAGCTTGATAAATTTCAAAAAAGAATGGTCTGGAAGTTGTTCTTCAATCTTGTACTTTATTGATTGGATTGCGTTCTTTCGGGTATGGTATTGGATCTATAGTTTTGTTTTCGGACCGTTCTTTATTTTCAGAATCTTTCAAATAACTGATTATGAAACGAAGTATGATTTTTGTCAAATCACCAAAGTCCGTGATAATAAAAATTATGCAAGTTTCATAAGTCAATTGAAATCAAAATTATTATCATATGAAATATTTTAAATTAACCGTTGTATCGCTTCTTTGCCTGTCGTCATGGTTGACGTCGCCGGCTCAGAATGAAGAGAAGCATAATCCTGTAGATTTTTCTTTGCAATTGAAGAATATGCATCTTTGGAGAGGATTGCAAGTGACAAACACAGCTTTAGGCGCTGTGGATTTGCATCTTAAAGACAAAAGTAACAGTTTTGCCGTCGGCCTTTGGGGCGGAGCGGGTTTTACCGGAGATTACAAGGAATTTGACTATTACGTGTCATATTCGAAAAGCGGATTTACTGTGGCATTGTGGGATATCTACAATTTCTCGAAAGGTGCGGCTTATAACAACCGGCAGGCATTCAACTATAGTGCAAGGGAAACCGGGCATTTTATGGACCTTTCGGTAGCTTATTGTTTTCAAGGTAATTTCCCTTTGAATATCAGTTGGGCGACTGTTATTTTCGGGCGTGACAGGGGCGCTTTGAATGAAAAAAACCTTTATTCGACTTATGTATCTGTGGATTATCCGGTTCTCAAAGGGGGGCCGGTCGATGTCAGGCTGGGCGTTGCCGGAGCATTTGCCCTGAGTCCCGAAGAAGGTACGGATGCGCATTTTTATTCAAAGGATGCGGGAATTGTGAGCATCAATATGACGGCATCCAAAAAGTTACAACTGGGTAATTATACTTTACCTGTTTCCGTAACGGGTATGTTTAATCCGGCTAATAATGAAGCGAATTTGCAAATAGCGTTAGATATATTTTAGCTATTCCTTTTTTAATTACCTGTTTTGTTATGTTACGAAAAGAGGCTGTCCTAAAGCAGGGCGGCCTCTTGTGTGACTGTTTTCCAGGTTGTTATATTTGTTTGTGAATCCTCTGCGGGGATTTAGTTGTCGTGTTGTTCCTTCTTTCTACTGATATGGAAGGTACGGACTACTCTCGTCTCGTCCTTGATGTACAAAGTATCGTACCGTGCGGATATAGTCGTCAGGCCAAGGCTGAAAGCCTTCTATATCCCGGCCCGATATGACATATTGGGTGAAATGAACATGCCCGGCAATTACGTCCGAAAAGGACGACACTTGCCGATGCGATATATAAAGCGCTGTTTCTGCGGTACTTCCGGCTTGGCCACAGAGTATTGTCATTCTTGGTCTGACGGTTATGCTCCCACTGTCCGGGAGGCGTTTTGTCGCCCCCAATTAAAAAATAAAACGATAAATTTTTTTCTTTCATTTTAAATATATACTTTTGCAGGACTTTTACGATACTCTCTTCACCGGTACGGTTTGAAATTAATTTTTTTTATATAAAAACTGTATATCTATGAAACTTGTAGTATTATATGGATTAATAATCAGTGTGTTCCTGAGCTTCGGTTCGTGCAAAAACACGGACGACGAGTTCCAACCCGACGATGCCCTGCCTTCTGTGCCGGAAGGTCATGTGCGCATGCACATTATTGTTCCGGGGCTTACCCCGGTATCTACTTACGCTTTGGGTACTGCTGACGAGACTCATGTATCTGAAGTCGGTGTGCTGGTCTTCGGTTCGGACAGTAAATACCTGTGTTACGCGGCTGTAACCGAGCCGTCAAAAATCACCGGCGCGGGTAGCATCAAGACCTTCGATGTAGATTTGCGGGCAGCGGGCAACATTACCGATGCTTATGTGATGGTCGTTGCCAACGCAGCGGTTGACACTCTTGGCTTTGCTGCCAGTCGCCCCACAAAGGAAACAATTATGGGGGAGAAGATGACATTCCCGTCTTCTGGTAAATGGAATGTAGCCAAAACAAACGATACGGATTTCACTCCTTTCCCGATGTGGGGTATGACTGATTCTTCCGTCTCCCTGACCAGTGCAAGCAGTATTTCGTCCATTTCCCTGTTGCGAAGTGTTGCAAGGATAGATGTCGGACTCAAATTCCCGGACAATGTGACTGACGGCACGGAGACAGGCCAGGGACTGACGCCGTCAACAACCTTCACTCTCGAAGAAGTTTATCTGTACAACTCGCTTGACAAAGGGTCTGTAGCTCCATACAACGGAAACTATTCGGGAACAACGGTTACCGCGCCATCCATCCCGACTACTCCTGATCCGGGCACCAATAATTCGCCGGTTCCATCCTATTTATCATCCAATGGCACGGCTGACGGTTTCGATACCAACAAGTCGTGCATGAGAGCAATCTATATGGCTGAACATGCAGCAGGGACTGACGCCCTGTCAGACAATCCTTATCTTGTCATTGGGGGCAGGTACAACGGATCAGGTACCGTTACCTACTACCGCCTCGACTTTGTCAGCGGCAATTATCCAGACCAGGAGTTCCTGCCAGTTTTGCGCAACCACCGCTACCGCTTCAATATCACCGGTGTTGCAGGCCCGGGCTATACATCCGCTGCTCTTGCCGCTGCTGCAAGGCCTGTCAATCTGACCTACGATCTATCAGCTACCGACGAATCCCTTGCCTCCTATGTCTACGACGGACAATATGCGTTGGGCGTAAGTCGGGATTCCTATACCTTCGACAACACGGCCAGGACAGGCATTACCCTGCAAGTATCCACCACTTACGAGAAAGGTTATGCTGCCGTATCGAGCAACACAAGCTGGCTGGTAATCACCGGTGGCGCATCCACCAGTACCGCCAACGCACCCGGTTCACCCACCACTATGACATTCAGTGTAACCGGCGGCGTCACCAGTGCGCGTACAGA
>JAISSD010000081.1 GCA_031273295.1 Prevotella sp. | reverse complement strand
TTTTCCGGTTTTTGCCGGGGTTGTTTTTGTCCGGACTATTGCTACTGTCCGGTTGTTCGCAGGATGATGTTTCCAACGTTCCTGCCGGTTCTCGCGCTATTGGTTTTCGCGCTCAGGGTGGTATGTCTACTTTGAAGGCTACTACCGTCTCGAAGGAGAATATCCAGAGTTTTGTTGTCAACGCCCATTACAGCGAGGCTGCATGGGATGCCGGCAATTACCTGCTTCACGGTACTACCGTTTACCGTGGCGAAGGCAGTGCCAGTCCCTGGACTTATTCGCCTCAGGCTTACTTTCCCACCGAAACGGACGGTACTGTTGATTTCTTTGCCTACTCTCCTGCGGTCAGTGTTGGCGTAGACAAGGGACTCAAGGATGCGGAAGTAACGGCTGATTCGAACCAGAAGATCACTTACACTGTTCCGACTCCGGTCGGTTCTGCCACATCCCAGGAGGATTTGCTTGTTGCTCACAGAAACGTGGGGTCTGCCGCTTACAATTCTCCGGTTAGCTTGCAGTTCCATCATGCACTGTCTCGCGTTCTGGTCGCCGCCAGTTCACATCTTAATGTTCCTGTTGTCATCAAAAAACTGACGTTAAAGAACCTGTACAGTAAGGGAGAGTTGAGTTTGGCTAATGTTCCCGAAGGCGAAAACTGGGGTTACACGTCTCCGGAGAACATTCAGACGAGTAGCAATCCTGACATTGTTTATAAAAAGTGGAGCAATCCCGGTGTCAAAAAAGATTACACTTATGTGTTGCCTTCTTCGGGTGTTTCGGTAGCCAAATGGTCGTCAACGTTGAAGCCGTCTGATTCTTACATTACCGGTCTTGACCAGGGGATGTTTATTTTGCCCCAGACTACTGCGGGTACAACTTTCGGCGATGATGACTATGACAGTGACGGGGAATTTTATCTTGAGATTGAATATTCCCTTGATGGAGCTGCTACGGAAACCGGCGTCGTTCAGTTCAGGGATTCCAAAATCACTAGTCCTGCAACAGGTTTTACCTTTGAAAGCGGACGCCAGTATGTCTTGACATTGAACATTGGTTCGACAGATCCGGGCGATGGCAGTGGCGTTCCCGATATCAGCGTTGGCGCTGAAATCATCATCGGTGATATAGAGACTTCCGGTTATCAGAATGTCAACGTGCCGTCACAGGACTCTGATTTCTGGCCTGAGTTTGCCCAGTCTAACATCTACTACGATGCTACCGGTGGAGTAGAAACATTGACTTTTTCGGAGGAAGAGGATGGAAAGAACCTTTACCAGGGTTTACTCTTCAAGTGGGGTAGTTTGATCGGCGTTTCTGCGGGGGCAAACAGCACTCCTTTCGACGGAGCCGCTTACCTGTTTATCCCTGACCGTTTAACCGGCAAGTACAGCAAGGTACAGATTTCGGAGCTTGAGGATTACGACGGAGACGATCCTGTTGTGGAAGAGTTTATAGATGTTCTTGAGGATGGTGGTTTCACTGATTGGGGTGGTAGCGGTGGTTACTACTCTGCCTTGTATACTGCTCTTCCTTACGTTAACGACAACGTTTTAATCAATAGTACTGGCCGCAACGAGAACGGTTTGACCGTTAATTCCAATGCTACTCTATACGCACAGTACAAGGGTGATATCTGTAAATTCATGTCCACTTATTCTTCCACCAGTGGTTTGTCGGGTAAATGGCGATTGCCGGTCTCTAGCGAGTTCGGCCCGAGCCCGGACACCGGTTATTACATCAAGAGCACAAACTGGAGCGGTAGTTTCTCAGGTGGTGTTAGCGTAGACGGTACGGATATAATGGCAGCTGGTTACAGTTTTTATACTTTCAGCCGTGTATTAACCGGCACCGACGCACCGTCATTCCCCGCGTCCGGGTACCGCTCCAACACCGGCACCCTCGGCTACCTGAACTACATCGGCACCCTCGGCTCCTACTTGTCGTCGTCAGTCACCGCCAGCGTGGCGGACGCGTACATCCTGTACTTCAGTAGCAGCAGCATGTCCCCGGGCTACTCCGGCAACAGCACTCGGTTGATCAGTCAGTCGGTACGCTGTGTCAGAGAATAGTAGCGCTGCAGGCGCGCATTCGCTTCATTTGATTTATTCCTTCCCGCCTTGTCATTATGCAGGGAGGTTTCAATACCTAGACAGGCGAATGATTAATGAATAAAATGATAGCGACGGCAGTGGCAGGAAGTAAACCGGGGTTTTCCTGCCGCGCTGTCTGTCTGAACACGATTAAAAGGATTAAAAGGATTTACAGGATTGTATCCGTAAATCTTTTAATCCTTGAATCGTGTAAATCCCGGATTTCTTCGTCTTTTCGGATTTTGACGGGTGTATTTGACCGGTCGTTCGCACCCTAAAGAAAACACAACTTTTGCATGTCCGTTTCAAAGCGACAGCCCATTAGGAATGTATCGCCCGGTAGAACCGAACATGAATCTCTGCTCCCCCTATCCGTTATGGAGCCGCCGCTTTCCATACATCTATCGATGCAATTTCTCTATAATAATTTTCGCCGCGATCCCGGATGCTCCCGGTTTTCCCTGTATATTTATTATTTCATCATACTCCGATAGCATTTTGTTGCGGTAGGCGCTATCATTCAATAATTTATCCGTTTCGTTCCGTATCGCTTCCACAGAAAAGAATTTAGCGAATAATTCCTGTACCACGGTTTTGCCGGCGATCAAATTGACCAGCGAAATGTATTTTGTATGAAGTAAATTCTTGAATACCCAGTATACGATGCGGGGTATCGGAGTCTCGTAGCAAACTACTTGCGGAACACGAAAAAGAGCCGCTTCCAGCGTAGCCGTGCCGGATGTGACAAGTGCGGCCTCTGCGTATTCAAGCAAGCGGTAAGTTTGCCCGAAAACGATTTCGCAAGGTTTATCCCCGATGTATTTTTTATAGTAGTCCGCCTCTATTGCCGGCGCGCCGGCAACGACCGGCTGGTAAGCGGTAAACTCCGCTACCGATTCCAGCATGGCAGGCAGGTTATCCTTTATTTCCTGTCGGCGGCTTCCCGCTAACAGAGCGATAACCGGCTTGTTTGCCAGCTTGTTTTCCAAGATGAATTTATCCCGCGTATCGCCTTTGTTTTCTTCCTTGAAGTTTGCCACCGCATCTGCAAGCGGATTGCCTACGTAGTGGATATGATAATTGTGCTTTTTATAAAAATCAACTTCAAAAGGAAGTATCGACAGCATCTCGTCCACATACTTCTTGAAAGACTTCACCCTGTACTCTTTCCATGCCCATACTTTGGGTGAAATGTAATAATAAACAGGTATCTGCGTATGCGTTTTTATGTATTTGGCAACTTTGAGATTAAAGCCGGGATAGTCTATCAGTATAAGCGCGTCGGGCCGGAACCCGATAATTTCCTCATTGCACGTTTTCATATTGCGCAGTATCGTTCCGAGGTTAAGCAAGACGGGAATAAAGCCCATAAATGCCATTTCCCGGTAATGTTTCACCAGTTTGCCGCCCTGTTTCTGCATAAGACCGCCGCCCAGGAAACAGAATTCGGCTTCGGCGTCCTGCTTTTTCAGTGCCGCCATCAGGTTCGATCCGTGCAGGTCGCCGGAGGCTTCTCCTGCTATAAGAAAATATTTCATAAGCTGGCTTTTGGTTTCAGGCGATAGCTTGTAGCGTTAGAAAGGCCGACGCCTGCAAGCTAATGGCTGAAGGCTTGTTTACATTAAGTTTTCCCACGCCTTTATCAACTCCAGATGATCATGATCTGTCATATCCGCCTTTACAGGGACAATCGAAACATAATTATGGGCCAAAGCCCATTCATCCGTATTCTCGTCATGCGGCTCGTCATTGGCGAACTCTCCGGTAAGCCAGTATATCTTTTTGTTCGCGCCGTCTTTCGATACCATGAATTCGTCAACCCATTGTCCCGACGTCTGGCGGCAGGCTTTTACGCCTTTTATATCTCCTTTGGGAATATTTACATTCAGGCATGTTCCTGCGGGTAAACCATCCTTCAGAACCTGTTCGGTAAGCGCTCTTGCATACTTGTACGTCGTCGAGAGATCTGCGTTATGGTCATGGTCTAAAAAAGAGAAGCCGATGGAGGGGATTTTAAATACGGCCCCTTCGATAGCCGCGCCCATCGTACCCGAATAGAGAACGGCGACAGCGGCGTTGGACCCGTGGTTGATTCCCGAAAGCACAATGTCGGGTCTACGTCCCGTCAGTTCGTTGATCCCCAGTTTCACACAATCGACAGGAGTCCCTGTGCTGCTGTATATTTTCAAGTCCGGCTCATCCTTGATCAAGCGTACCCGCAGTGGTTGTAATGAAGTTATCGCGCTTGACATGCCCGAACGCGGTCCGTCGGGGGCTACTACTATTATTTCACCCAATCCTCTTACGCTTTCCATCAGTGCGTTTATACCCTTTGCCTGATACCCGTCGTCGTTTGTTATCAGTATCAGAGGCTTCCTGTTCTCCATTGTTTCAAGTTTATATTTACCGTCTTTTTGTCGAGAAACAAAGATACGTCAATATTTTTTAAATCTCTTGCGGCGCCTCTGTTTTGTGTCAGGGGAAATCATATTCCTGAAAAATCCAGACAGATTTTCAGTTATCCGAATAATAATATGTAACTTTGATAATCTTAATTAAACGAAAAAGCTAAAACGACAATGAAAAAGTTAAGTGTGTGTTTGTTACTCTTCTTTGTGTTTTCGATAATTACTTTTGCCCGGCAACAGTATCGAAGGCCTGTAAAACCGACAAAGAATGTCATAGTTATGATTCCGGACGGAACATCCATCGGAGTTGTTTCGGCGGCGCGCTGGTATCAGATCTATAATAATTCCGGCGGCGAGCATTTGGCTATCGACCCTTATATGTGCGGAACGGTGAAAACATTTTCATCGAATGCGCCGATTGGAGATTCTGCGCCTACTACTTCCTGTTATATGACAGGCATGCCGCAACGCACAGGAAATGTGGCTATTTATCCGGTTGCCGATCCTGCAAACGATTTGGTTCCCGTTGATCCTGACATGGCGTACCAGCCTTTGCCTACCGTGCTGGAAGCCGCCAAATATCAGCAAAACAAAGCAACAGGACTAGTGGTTACCGTGGAATTTCCCCATGCCACTCCGGCCGATTGCGCCGCTCATTATTACGCCAGGGGAAAATATGAATATATTGCTCCTCAAATGGCATATCAGAATCTGGACGTAATGTTTGGCGGCGGAAATTCGATATTGACGGACGATATCAGGCAATACTTCAAGAATACGGGCACGGTTTTGATCCAGGATGATGTTGAAGCGTTCAGGTCGTTTAACGGAAAGGAAAAAGTGTGGGCTTTATTTGGCGAACGGGAACTGCCTTACGACTTGGACAGAGATCCGGAAACAGTTCCGTCTTTACAGGAAATGACTCAAAAAGCGCTGGATAGACTGTCCCAAAACGAAAACGGCTTCTTCCTGATGGTGGAAGGCAGCAAGGTGGACTGGTCGGCGCACGGTAACGACGCAATAGGCTGTATTTCCGAATATCTGGCTTTTGACAAGGCGGTGGCTACGGTGATGGACTTTGCCGGGAAGAATGGCGAAACAACAGTGATCGTACTGCCCGATCATGGCAACAGTGGGTTTACAATTGGCCGCAGGGATTTGAAGAGCTATGACAAGGCAACTTTTGACGACTTGTTCAAAAATGTATCAAAGTTCAGAAAGACAGGCGAAGGATTGGAGAGAATCTTGCTGAAGTCCAAGCCCGAACGCTTTAAAGCGATATTCAAGGAGTATACCGATATTGATTTGACTGAAGATGAATTGAATCAGCTTTTGAGTTCGAAGAATTATAAAGAAGCCGACTATATGAAAGTGAGCAATAGCGTGAATATGGCTTCCGTCATTATCAAGATCATGAATTCCCGTACCTATTTCGGATTTACTACCGGCGGACATACCGGGGAAGAGGTATTTCTTGCGGCCTATCATCCGGACGGAGATATACCCGTGGGTATGAATACCAATGTGGAAATCAACCGGTACTTGTGTGCCGCCCTCGGACTAAAAACACCTTTACCCGAAATGGCGAAAGAGATATTCGTAAAGCATACGGATGTGTTTAGCGGAATGGATTACACAATAGATCGATCGACGGCATTCCCGGTATTGAAAGTAAAGAAAGGGAATGCGACTTTATCCATACCGGCTTTCAAATCGGTTGTATATCTGAACGATCAGCCTGTCGCTTTATCTTCTGTAGTGGTGTATATCGACAAGAACGATACATTCTATCTGCCCAAGAGCCTGGCCGGTAAACTGTGAGCAGACAATGACGGGAAGGGGCTGTCTCGAAAGTGTTTTTAACATAGATATATTCGGATACCTGTCCGGGATTGTTTTCAAATATTCAATATCCGGGGGACGAACAAGAGACTTTTCAGACAGCCTCTTATCTTCCCAAGCTCGCAATATTTGTTGAGTTCAATACAGTCGCCATGCTTCCTGTATGATGATAGCGCCAGACAGGGTTTTTGTTTTCAGGTTTGGTTTTCGCGTCCGGTTTGTAGAATGTTCTTTCCGTTTCATTATCGCAGGTGAAATATTGTTCCAAGTCAATGGGATCGTCGCCTTTGGACGTTGTAATGAATATCCTTCCGCCTACAATGAAATAACCGTATGGACTTTCGTCTGCACAGAATATATTGCGCCATGAATTGTCAATAGCGGTCACATCAAAATAGAGTTGATCCCCTTTTTTGAAAAACGCAATCTTTGTCGCCGGCCATAAAAATCCTTTACTTTTGCGAAGGATCATGTTGTGTATATCGAAGGCGACAAATTTGACGGCTTCATCCTTTACCTCTATATATGACAAGGTAACTTTATCTTTTCCGATTTTTGTACGCGGTGATGCGGCAAACGCCTGTAAGGAAAAGAATGTAACGAGGATGAGCAAGATCTTGATCATGGATGGTTTTGATTAATTTTACCGCAAAAATATAAAACTTTTTAGTTATATCCATTTTAAAGTTGAAATGCAGTGAAGATACAAACAAACTTTTCTCATATTTTCACAATCAGTTGCAAATCCATTGACATGTCCGGTTTAAACGGACGAAATATCAAGTACAAATAATTGACATGCAGTTATTTGCTTGTCATTATCTTCAATACCAGCTCATCCGTTTCCCGCATGCCTATGGCGCCTATACTGGTCAGGTTTTCGATGGTCTTGTCCACATCGTCATCCACGATACCTTCCAGCGACGATACTACCTTGTGTTCCATAGCCATAATCGCCGAAAGAACTGCGGTGGATACCCCGCTCGATATTTTAAGGGCGCAACTGGGTTTTGCTCCGTCGCAAATCATACCCGTGATATTTCCTGCCATATTCTTCACGGCAAATGTGGCCTGCCTGTAGTTGCCGCCCATCAGATAGGTGATACCGCAACTGGCTCCTGTTGCCGCCGCCACACAGCCGCACAAAGCCGAAAGGCGGCCAAGCTTTTGTTTTATGCATACTACCGTAAGATGGCTAAGCGTCAAAGCCCTGATCAGTTTATCTTCCGGGCAATTGGTATCTTCGGCATAGGACAAAACCGGAAGCGTCGCTGTAATGCCTTGATTCCCGCTGCCGGAATTGCTCATGACAGGGATCATGGCTCCATCCATGCGGGCGTCGCAAGCCGCGGCGGTATATGACATCATGTGCGAAAACAGAGAATCTCCAAATATCTTTTTGCCTAAAGTTCCTGTAACCGTTTTGGCGACATTGTGCCCGTAATTGCCTTCGTTCGACAGTTTGGCTGCCGCCCTGTTCAGTTCAGCCGCCTGAAGGATAAACCGTATATCATCAAGCGGAACAGTTGTGGCGAACTCGTATACTTTGGCAAAGGACAGCGGTATTTCATCTTTACCGGCGTCTCCATTCCCATCTCCATTCTCTTTGCGCGCTTCATTGTAAAGCGTTTCCCCGTTTTTGGCCATATATGAAAAATTTGTATGGGCGCCCCTGATAATGACTTCGGCCTCGTCCTCTCCGGCAATGCAGTGAACCTCTATATACAAACTGTCTGTAATACCTTTTTTCAATGCTATATCCAAACGTTTTTCCGATATGTATCGCTTTCCCCGTTCAACATCCTCCGGCCTGACGTCCTTTAAAACCTGCAAGCCGTATTCGCTTTTTCCGGTAAGGGCTCCCAAAGCCACAGCAATAGGCAAACCTACCATTCCGGTTCCCGGTATGCCGACCCCCATTGCATTTTTCAACACATTTGCGCTCAGGTATACCTTTATTTTCTCCGGCTGTTTCCCCAGAACTTCCGTTGCTCTGGCCACGCATAACGATACCGCGACAGGCTCGGTGCAACCGATAGCCGGTACGACTTCTTTTTTTATCAAACTGACAATTTGCTCTTTTTCAGACTGACTTATCATGGCTTTCTGCTGTATTTAGTATTGTATATGCAAAGATATTGAAATAATTATGTCATTAATCTTAAAAGAACTTGTATTTTTCAATCTTTTAAAGATTTAATTCCTCGAAGCTCTGCTTCGTAAAATGTTTGTATTTGCATTTATGAGGGATGTATTTGACCGGTTGAACTGACGTTTGACTACGTTGATTTTGGCTCCGCCGTCTCCTATCCGCCGACCGGAAAGCGTCACGGAAACAGGCGGCAAGCAAACCGTTTTTCAAATTTACGGCAATAAAATAGATTTATTGCCGTAAATTTGATTGCCTTTGCGCCGTGGAATAATATAAAAGATATGGCAACCCATTCAGATATAAGTAAGATAAAGGAACGCTTGGGCGGCAGAACTGTAATGACGTTGAACGATATGGACGCTTTTTATCGGGAAACCGAGCCTTGCATACCAAAGACTACGGTTAACTGGCGGATTCACAATCTTGTCCATTCGGGAATATTGCAACGGACAGGCAAAGGATTGTACCGGTTCGGTGAAATGCAGGTTTTCATGCCGAAAGCTGATAGCAGGATGAAGCGTATCGGGCAATTCCTGAAAAAGCGATTTCCCTTTATTCAATACTGCCTTTGGGATTTGTCACATATCAACTATTTCAGTCAACACCTGATAAATTTCAATGTATTGTTTGTTGATGTAGAGCGCAATGTGGTCGATGCGGTCTATTATGCTTTAAAGGAAGAATTAACGAAAGTCATGTCAATCAATCATTTGTATGATAACCTGTCGGAATTTGGAGACACTGTTTTTGTGCGTCCGCTCGTAACTGAATCCCCCATTCGCAAAGTGGGGAATATTCCAATGAGCACGCTCGAAAAAATGCTTGTGGACTTGGCAACCGACAAGGAATTTATTTCTTTTCAGGGTAATGAAATATACACGATTTTCGGAAC
>JAISSD010000246.1 GCA_031273295.1 Prevotella sp. | reverse complement strand
GAATTGATTTACAAATATTTATCTCGATTCATATTTTGATGTTTAATGTAGACAAGAATTATAAACTGCATATTATCAATGAATTATAAAATAAACGCTCAAATATGACTGATTTTTATTAATATGATATATAATTGATTGTCTGGTATTTATGCTTATATAAAGTACCTGAGTAGTTACGAAATTTTTTCGTGTTGTAAAAATTCGTCTGGAATATTCAGTACATTTTCGGTGTGCGTAATCCTCAAAATAACTCCAGAAACGAAGTTTTGTTCATTTACATTGAAGTCAGATATTAAATCTTCTTCACGTTTAATATCTTCAGCATTCAGTTGCATTCGACGAATTTCCGCTGTGCTTCCGTTAAGTCTGTTTGCGAGATTACCCAACAAACCACTATTGGATTGAGTGATTTCGTTATTCTCTATCCTGAAAGCGCGTAACCTTTGTGGTTTCATTTTATTTGCCATATTGATTTTTTATTTGTATTTTTCGTATTCATTATTTAATTCATTTAAAACCTCATCAATAAGCAATTTTCTCTTTGCTTTTAAATCAAATGCGGTTTTTACTTTTTGGGATATAGTTTGTATAGTATCCTTATCTATAATTGGAATAGCTATTTGTTTCATGCGTTCTTCTCTTAAATGCGGAATTGTTGTCCCAATTACAGTCCGGCGAATGGCAGGGTTATAACCTGTTTCTTTTACGGATAAAACCGTGAAAAGATAGTCAGGTGTGATATTAAATTCATTTTTCTTAACTCTTATTCTCGCAATTCCTGAAGCAATTATTGCTTTGTCGGCATTTGTAACTATTGCTATTTGTCCGATTTTTCCGTCTTTGGTAAAAAGAATGTCGTTTGTTTTTAATTCTTGATTTACTGTTTTATAAATACCCTCAGGGATGAAATAATCAGGAAACAAATCAATTTCATTGTTTACAATATCCGAAGTGCGAATAAAAGCGTAATCGGTATTTGTCTTGTTTATATAAACATCATAATTATTACTTCCAACCTCATCTCCTTTTTTAATATTCGCGATTTCGCCTAATGTTACTGTTTTGAATTTAGTTTTTATTTCTTTTTCATTATCGGCATAAAAAGGCAAATGGCAGGTAGCATTCCAAATATCAAATTCTTTTAGTGAGAGCAAGTCCGTTTGAAAACACGGTTGTTTTTCATTTATCTTCTTTAATGAGATTGTTTTCTTAAAAATTGCTTTTGCCTCTTCAAGAAGATTTAATGCCTGTCTGTTGTAGTCAATTACAGTTTTTACCTTTTCTGCAATTTCATTATATAATTCTTTTTCAGGAATAAAAACTCGTACTTTGTTGAGCTGTGAATGTGTAAATTCTACTCGGGTTGAGCCGTGACTTGCTAATGCTGTTTGTGCTTTGAAAAACTTTGAATTAAGATAGGCTAGCAAATAAAAAGGCGAAATCTTATTTTCTTTTACTCTTATTCGTGTTGTGTGCTGACTTGTTGCCCAACCTGAATTATGAACGTCCGCTATGCTTGCTGTTCCTAATTTGTCTATTGTTGCCTGCGTTCTGGCAATTAGAATGTCATTTTCTTTGATTTTTATTTTTGCATCAACTTTGGGACTGACGTACACAAAATCATCTTCGTTTTCGTCAAAGGAAAAAGGTTTTATATCGCCAACACGCAGATAGGGTATTCCCTGCTCTTTTGCCGTGTAAGTATCTATGTAACTTCCGCTAACGATTTGTTCTTTTAAACTTTCAAGGGTTGCAACTTCAAACTTTTGTTTTGTTGCCAAAGCATCAAAAAAATCATTGACAATAAAATACTTAGCATCGAAACGATTATATTGTTCGTCTCGAATATCATTTGAGTGAATATGTAATACTTTTACTGCCATTAAAAATCAATTTTATTGTTTGTTTTCCACTCATTAAAATATTTTGCAACTTCGGGAATGTCGTCTTTTTCGATTTCCTTTCCTCGTCTGTCGTGTCCGCAATATTCTGCAATAGACAAGAATATCGGGTAATTTTCAGTCAGTCTGTCTTTTTGCACTTTTTGTATGACTAAAATAGAAGTTTTAGTTCCTGTATGAGGTAAAAAAGTTTCCAAAGGCACATCAATAATGGCAATTATTTTGGCATTATTCAAAATCCAATTTCGCACATAACTTTCACTTTCATTTCCAAAAATTCCGTCAGGTAAAACAATAGCCATTTTCCCACCGTCTTTCAAAAGTTGCAAACAACGCTCAATAAACAAAATTTGTGGTGCTTCCTTGTCTTTAATGTTATTTTTTTCAAACTCACTATCATTTTTTTTACGTTTCCATTGGTGTGCCAAATTGAATTGTTTTAATTTATCTTCTCCCTCGACTTTAATGGTAGAACCAAACGGCGGATTTGTCAGCAACACGTCAAAAGTTCCTAATTCAATCTTTGTTTTTGCCTCCGAACGCCAATTTTTCGGATTTTCCAAACTGTCCTCACAAAAAATACCTGTTGTGCCGTCGCCAACCAAATTCATATAAGCTTTGGCAACTTTGCTTAAAAAATAATCTTTGTCAATTCCTCTGAAATTTTTTGCTGCGGTTTCTATTTTTTTCTTGCTTTTGTCAACGTCACTCCAACCTAATTTTGAATATTTGTTTTCGATTTGCTCCCAAACGGCTTTTAATGATTCTATCAAAAAGCCACCGCTACCACAAGCCGGGTCAATAATTTTATCGGTTTCTGTTGGTTGCAAAATATCTACCATCATTTTTATCACATTCCGAGGCGTAAAAAATTGCCCTAAACCGCCTTTAAGTGCATGTCCGATAAAAGTTTCAAAAGCATCGGCAACAACATCCCTTTCGCTTTCCATTAACGAATAGTTTTGTAACTCACCAACAATAAACAAAAGAGAATTGGTATCCAAAGTAATTTTATCCTCGCCATCTATTACTTCCGGCAGATTGGTTTTTACTTCATTGAACAAATCTAAAATCCGCTTTTCCACTTCTTTGGGTTTTTCATTGATACCGGCACGGAATTTTACAATATCATTTGGAGCAGTATATTTTTCGTCATAAATCTTGCAAAAAATAATATTAATCAACTGTTGTGCAAGCACTTCATCACGAGTTGCTCCAACTGTATTTGCTGCCAAATGATTACGAATAGATTTAAAAATGGCTTTGAGGTTGTGCGTTGGTTTTAAGTCCTGTCGCTTATACAAACCAATATCTTCTATTCGTTGTCCGAATTTCGGAATATTGGGAATTTCATCGAAAACGACTTCACCATTCGATTTTACAAATTTGCGAAGAAAAAATCTTTCTTCACCGTTAAACCAAACACCCAAATACGCAGTTGAAAGTGTTAAGTAGTTCTCAAGTTGCGTTCTGCCATCTTTGCGGTTTTTCTTTTTACATTCAACAACAATGTACAATCCATCGTCATCTTTTAGTGCATCAAGAAATACGGCAATATCCACAGGATACTCCTTTTTTGTATCCGAAGGGCGAACTTTTACGCGATGTTGCGGGTGTGTTTGTATATGCTCTTTCGGGTAGCCATAATCCTCTACCAACTGTTTAGAAAACACTTGTACTGCATCAATTTCTTCTGGTGTCGCATTTACCTCAAGCCCTGAAATATAATCAGTTATTGTTATGTACTCTTTCTTTGCCATGTTCTCTTAATATTTTTCGCAAAGTTACAAATAGTTTACATAAAAAACGTCTGTATTATGTATAATAATCTTCTTATATTTGTATTCTAATTAATGCAATACAATGATAAATATAGATTTCAATTCAACTTTAGACTTTCTAAAAGCGTTTCCAAATGAGCAAGCCTGTATAGACCACTTGGAATTTTTACGTTGGAATGGAAATGTTATTAGTCCCTTTGATTTTACATCTAAAGTATATAAATGTAAAGATAATAGATATCGCTGTGAAAACACAGGTAAATACTTTAATGTCAAAACAAATACAATATTTGACAATCCAAAAGTCGAGCTTCAGAAATGGTTCCTGGCTATCCATATTGACGCTTCTCACAAAAAGAGTATTTCTTCATTACAATTATCCAAGGATATAGATGTAACACAAAAAACGGCATGGTCTATGTTACAGCGTATTCGGACAATGACCGGTTAGATAATGATGTGTAAAGCATAACGAGGTAACGAGGGCGAATATGTGATTTGTTGATGAATTTGTTTTCAAGTATAAATCGGGGGATCATTGTACATCGAATCGTTTTAATCTTTTACTTTGCAATTTGGAAAATAGAATAACATATAAAGAATTGATATATGGATGAATTGGATAAACGATATAACTTCCTGTTTTATCAGGGCAAAGACAGAAATACAAAGAAACGATGACAAAAAAATATTTCCTGCTGTTACTCTTTTTGATTCCGGCTTCTGCCCATGCACAGAAAGTGAAGATTGCAGGATTTATCACTGACAAGGATCTTCGTCCCCTGGAACAGGTATACGTATCACAATTTAACACATCCAACGGTACATATACCAACAATCGCGGTTTTTATGAATTGGAAGTAACGCCCGGCGATTCGCTCAAGATAATTTTTTCATCGACAGGTTATCAAAAACATCAGTATGTCATACCAAAGCTGACAAAAGATATCAGCCTTAGCGTCACATTACAGGAGGAAGATAACTGTCTCGCCCCCGTTACAGTGGAAGGCGAGCGCATGGTAACTACCGTAATCGGGCGTATCGACTATATTGCGGACAAACGCCCGTCTAACCCGTGGAACAGTATAGAGTCGCTCCTTGCCACAATGGGCGGCGTAAGTTCTACCAACGAGTTAAGCTCGCAATATTCGGTACGGGGCGGAAATTTTGATGAAAATATGGTTTATGTCAACGGTATCGAGATATATCGTCCGTTGCTTGTCCGTTCCGCGCAGCAGGAAGGGCTTGGTTTTATAAATCCCAATATGGTGCAGACAGTTGGGTTTTCTGCCGGAGGATTCAGCGCCGAGTACGGCGACAAGATGGCCTCTGTTCTGGATATTACTTATAAACGTCCACAACGGTTCGAAAGCGCTTTCTCGGCGGGATTGCTTGGCGGAGAGGTATATACGGGCAGCTCCACAGAGCGGTTTTCGCAGATCACAAGTATCAGGTACAAGACTTTGCGCTCTCTGCTGAATACGACTGACACAAAAGCCGAATATGCCCCCTCGAATCTTGATTTCCAGACATATATTACTTATGCCTTGTCGCCGGAATGGACCGTCGATTTTTTAGGAGATCATTCCTGCAACAAATATGAGTTTACGCCCGAAACACGCGAAACATCATTCGGTACGCTAACGGCGCCGCGTACATTTAAAGTCTATTTCAACGGCCGGGAAAGCGACAGGTTTCTCACTTGTCAGGGAGCTTTGACTTTGAAAGGAAAAATAACGGACAACCTGAATGTCGGACTTAGGGCTTCGGCTTTTGCCTCCGACGAGCAGGAAAGGTATGATATAGAAGGCCGGTATCTCTTGCAAGAGACGGATTTGACTGGCGAAGGAAAAAACCCGGGCTTACAACCGGCAACAGGCGCTTACCGTGAACATGCGCGCAACAAACTGGAATCGGACGTACATACCCTTACTCATTTCGGAAACCTGAAAACAGCCCGAAATATACTGAAATGGAGCATCGGTTACCAAAAGGAAAAAACAAGCGGCAAAATAAAGGAATGGGAAATGCGCGATTCGGCAGGCTATTCATTACCCGGCACCGGTACGGATGTAAATGTATTTTCCAACCTTGGATCGGACAATAAAATTAATCCGGCACGCATTTCGGGATACATACAGGACGCATATACTGTCGATACAAGGGTCGGATCATTTATACTGAATGCCGGCCTGCGCGCCAGTTACTGGACTTTCAACGAAGAACTGATTGCAAGTCCGCGCGGGGCATTGGCCTTTGTTCCTGCAAGATTGAAGAATCTTTCGTTACGGATAGCGGGAGGCGTATATTATCAGGCTCCCTTCTACAAAGAATTTCAGCGTATCGTTAATACGGATGGCAACAACCTAATTGAACTGAACAGGGATATCAAATCGCAGAAATCAGTACACATGGTACTGGGCGCGGATTATTACTTCGGACGGGATATTGAAAAGAATATACCACCGTTCAAATTGTCGGGCGAAGTATATTACAAAAAGCTTTCCGGCCTTGTGCCCTATACTGTCAACAATGTGAAAACAAGATATACCGGGGAAAACTCGTCCAAAGGCTATTCGACGGGTGCAGACGTGAAATTATACGGTGAGTTTATTCCCGGGGCCGATAGTTGGATAAGCCTTTCGGTGATGAAAACAGGGCAGGACATAAACGGAAAAAAGGTTCCGCTGCCTACCGACCAGCGCTTCAATTTCGCACTCTTCTATCAGGATCATTTTCCGGGATACGAGCGCCTGAAAATGAGCCTGCGCGGGCTATGGTCGCAGGGACTGCCCGTGTCCGCTCCCAACAAAGGATATGAAACGGGATATTTCCGTACATCCAGTTACAAACGTATCGATATCGGTTTTTCATGGCTGATATCGAGCGAAGATTTCGCCGTCCGCAGAAGCCCGTTCTGCAAAGTCTTTAAAAACGTATGGCTGGGGCTTGATGTTTTTAATATCTTCGATATGCAGAATACAAACGCCTATTACTGGGTAACGGATGTGAACAACCGACAGTATGCCGTCCCCAACTATCTGACCGGAAGGCAATTGAATATAAGATTACTTGCCGGGTTTTAAGGAAGGAAGCAAGAAGTTTTTAATTTCGTGCAGTAAAAAAATGGCTTTTCAGGCATAGAAACAAACAATAAAAACAGTAATGAACGACGCAGATCGTTTGCTATTTGACCGAATCTTCCCTTTCGCCGAATTGCCGCTGTAGAAAAAAAAGATTTGACATTGCGTAATATCCGGTACCGGAATATACACATATTCCGTTAAATAACATATCTTTGTTTTCGTCATAAAAATATTATAGCAATGAATAATTTCACTTATGCCAATCCCGTAAAAATCATATTCGGGAAAGATACAATCAAGGAAATCGCAAAAGAAATACCACAGGGAAGCAAAGTACTGATAACTTGTGGCGGCGGCAGTATCAGGAAAAACGGAGTGTACGCTCAAACAGTAAAAGCTCTCGAAGGCTTTGAATGGTATGAATTTGCCGGCATAGAACCCAACCCGCACTACGAGACATGTATGAAAGCCGTTGAATTTATCAGGGAGAAAGGCATTACCTTCCTGTTGTCGGTTGGCGGCGGTTCGGTACTTGACGCCACTAAATTTATTGCGGCGGCGGCATGTTTCGAAGACGGCGATCCATGGAAAATACTGTCGGAGGGAAGCGGGATAAAAAAAGCAATGCCTTTCGGGGACATAATCACTTTACCCGCCACAGGCTCTGAAATGAACAACGGAGGCGTTATCACCCGTGTGTCTACCGAGGAAAAGCTGTCGTTCGCTTCGCCTTGCACCTATCCCGTGTTTTCTGTTCTCGACCCCGAGGTCACTTTCAGCCTGCCTCCCCGTCAGGTAGCAAATGGCGTGGTGGACGCCTTTGTGCATGTAATGGAACAGTACCTGACTTGCAACGAGGGAAATTCCCTGCTGCAGGATAATATGGCGGAAGCCATCGTGAAAACATTGGTAAAAGAAGGGCCAAAGGCATTGAGCGACCCAAATAACTACGATGTGCGGGCCAATCTGATGTGGGCTTCCACATGGGCGTTGAACGGATGGATCAGTTGCGGCGTACCGGAGGATTGGGCTACACACATGATAGGCCATGAAATCACGGCATTTTACGGGATCGACCATGCACGGACGCTTGCCATTGTTCTTCCGGGAGTAATGACCGTGATGAAGGAACAAAAATCGAAAAAAATAATCCGTCTCGGACACGAAATATTCGGTATACAAGGCGACGACGTTATAGAGAAGACGATAAAAGCCGTAGAAAACTTCTTTGAAAAGCTGGGTGTTAAAACACACCTGTCCGATTATAATTTAGGCGATGAAGCCATCGAAAAAACAAGTAAACGGCTGGCCGAACGCAACTGGAAATTAGGCGAATGCCGCAATATTACTTCCGATACGGTAAAAACAATACTGACATTGAGAAAATAAGCATCGTTTCCGTAAATATGAAAAAAAGAGTGAGGCCTGAAAATCCTCATTCTTTTTTCATGTATATTTTTAATGAATTTAATTTGAAATGAAATTTCGGATTTACAGTATGTTTTCACTAATTTTGTTTCCCGAAAATTAAATAAATCGCTACATTGAAATTATCTGCTCTACAAGAGGTTTTTGAGTCTCACAAAAATATCTCTGTTGCCGTAAATATCCTTCCAGTGCACAAGGATATTTATGCAAAAGGATTGCTTGGCTCGTCTGCCGCGATGTTTGCCGCCGGACTATATCACAAAACAAAAGATTGTTTTCTGTATATATTGAATGACAAGGAAAGCGCCGGATACTTTTATCATGATCTGGTTCAAATACTGGATAACGATAAAATATTATTTTTCCCGTCTGCATATAAACGGGCCATCAAATACGGACAAATAGATACTGCGAACGAAATACTCCGTACAGACGTTTTGGGTAAATTACAATCCAACAATGAACATCTCGTCATAGTCACATACCCCGAAGCGCTTGCGGAAAAAGTCGTTGCCAAAAGTATTCTGAAAAAGAATACGATGCACATCAAGGTAAACGAGGAAGCAGACCGCAATTTTGTTTCGGAAATGCTGGACAGCTTCGGATTTGAATATGTGGATTATGTATATGAACCGGGACAATATGCCATTCGCGGCAGTATACTGGATGTATTTTCTTTCTCTTATGAATTTCCGTACCGTATCGACTTTTTCGGTGACGAGGTGAGTACGATTCGCACCTTTGATATAGAAACCCAGCTCTCGAAAAAACACTTGCAACAGATACAGATCATCCCCGATATGCAAAAATCCGGTGTGGACAGGGATTCTTTACTGAAATTGATACCAAAAGAAACCATAACAGGGTTTAAAGACTTTGCATGGGCGGCAGAAAAAGTAGGATCCGTTTACGCCGATTCCACTATTCCGGACAATCCCGAACATGAAAAGAATATACGGGACAAGCTTTCCGACAGGGAAGAATATACAACTCTGATAAACGGATTCAGGCATATTCATTTCGGAGCAAAGACTGTCGAAGCGCCGGATGCAACCATAGAATTTACAACCAACCTGCAACCTCCTTTCCATAAGAATTTCGACCTGATAAGCGGATCTTTCCACAAGGATATGGACAAGGGATTTAAAATATATATACTAAGCGATAGTGAAAAACAGCATGAACGGCTGCAAACAATATTTGAAGACAGAGGCGACAATATCAGTTTCATACCCGTGGAAAGAACCTTGTCGGAAGGATTCCGAGATGAAACATTGAAGATATGCTGTTTTACCGACCATCAATTATTCGATCGTTATCACAAATACAATCTGAAATCGGACAGGGTACGTTCCGGTAAATTCGTCTTGTCGGTCAAAGAAATACAACAATTTCAGATAGGCGATTACATTGTGCATGTCGACCACGGCGTGGGACAGTTTGGCGGGCTTGTCCGTTCGGATATGAACGGTAAAATGCAGGAACTTATCAAGTTGATATACCTCAACAACGACTCTATATTTGTATCCCTGCATGCCCTGCACAAAATATCCAAATACAGGGGCAAAGATGGCACCCCTCCACGCGTCAACAAACTGGGTACAGGCGCATGGAATAAAATAAAAGAAAGTACCAAAAGCAAAGTAAAAGATATTGCGCGCGATTTGATACAGTTATATGCTAAACGCCGCAAGGAAGAAGGATTCAAGTTTTCTCCCGATTCATTTTTACAGCATGAACTGGAAGCCTCCTTTATCTATGAGGATACACCAGACCAGGTGAAAGCCACTACCGATGTAAAACGGGATATGGAAGATCGCAAGCCTATGGACCGCCTGATTTGCGGAGACGTCGGTTTCGGGAAAACGGAAGTATCCATACGCGCCGCTTTCAAGGCTGTAGCCGATAACAAGCAGGTCGCAGTACTGGTGCCAACCACCGTACTGGCATACCAGCATTACCAGACATTCAAGGAAAGGTTGAAAAATTTTCCATGCCGTGTAGAATATGTCAGCCGCGCGCGCGGTACAAACAAAATAAAGGAAATACTGAACGATCTGAAAGAGGGCAAGGTGGATATACTCATAGGCACCCACCGCATAGTTAGCAAGGACATACAGTTTAAAGATCTCGGGCTGCTGATAATAGACGAAGAGCAGAAATTCGGCGTAGCCATAAAGGAAAAACTGAAGCAAATGAAATCGAATGTGGATACGCTGACAATGACGGCAACCCCGATACCACGCACTCTACAGTTTTCGTTGATGGGTGCGCGCGATTTATCCACTATCACCACCCCGCCGCCAAACCGTTATCCGATACAGACCGAAGTACATGCTTTCGACCCGCATATAATACGCGAGGCTATTGAATTCGAGATGAGCCGGAACGGTCAGGTCTTTTTTATCAACAACCGTATAAAGAGTATTCATGAACTGAAAGAAATCATCCAGCGCGAAGTACCTGACGCCCGTATAGCCGTCAGTCACGGACAAATGGACCCTACCCTGCTTGAATCCATCATTATCGACTTTGTAAACCACGAGTATGATGTGCTGATTGCCACATCCATTATAGAATCGGGCATAGACATACCTAACGCGAATACGATCATTGTAAACAATGCCCATAATTTCGGGCTGAGCGATTTGCACCAGCTTCGCGGACGTGTAGGACGAAGCAACAGGAAAGCTTTTGCATACCTTCTTGCTCCTCCGCTGCATACCCTGACGCCTGAATCCAGAAAGCGATTGCAGGCAATAGAAAACTTCTCGGAGCTTGGCCATGGATTCCATATTGCCATGCAGGATTTGGATATACGCGGTGCGGGAAACTTGCTCGGATCGGAGCAAAGCGGATTTATTGCCAACCTGGGATATGAAGTATATCAAAAAATACTGGCCGAAGCAGTAAACGAACTTAAAAACGACGAATTCGCAAACGTTTACCATGAAACCGATGGGAACGAAAAAATAGAAGGGGATAATTTTGTGGACGATGTACTGATAGAGAGCGATTTGGAGCTTCTTTTCCCGGCCACATATATTCCAAACGATTCGGAACGTATCACACTTTACCGCGAATTGGACAATATGGAACGGGAAGCGGATATCCAAAACTTTTCTCTGCAGCTGGAAGACCGGTTCGGTAAAATACCACCCGAAAGCCGCGAATTGATCATGATTGTCCGGTTGAGAATATCAGCAAAAACACTGGGTATAGAAAAAGTTGTACTGAAAGGCGGCCGGATGAACCTGTTTCTTGTATCCAACACGGATTCGCCTTACTACCAGTCGAAAGCTTTTGACAAATTACTGATTTATATACAGAAGTATCCGTACAGTTGCGAACTGAAAGAACGCAACGGCAAACGCTCGGTAAGTATTCAGCATATTCCGGATGTGGAAACTGCCTGCCTGACTTTGATGGAAATAATAGGGTGACAACAAATTAATCCGGCGTAATACTTAATATTCACGAAGGAACAAATCTTTTTAAGGGCAAGGTTGATTATGATAATACAGGGACAATAAAGAAAAAACAAGTATTGAAACAAGAATTTTGTGCCCGAACAATAAAACGGAAAACCGCCGTTAGTTATACGATTAAACAAAAAAATATGTGTATTTTTGCGTCCATGATAAATTTAATTGCCTATGGTATAAAACGTATAAATAATACGTACATTTAAAATATTGAAAAAAGCGTATAGCTTGTATTCCGGTTCATGAAACTTCGACAATTTCAAGTCCACCAAGAGTAAAGCGATGACGCTCACGTTTCGGCGTGGGCTTTACTCATTTATTTGGTGGATAGGTAGTCGAAGACCTCATGAACAAGTATCTGGAGTTTGTCCACGCTTTTTTTATGTGCGTATGAGAAAATAAAAATTGATTCGGGACAAACTAAAAGATTAACAATACCATTAAATATAAAATGTAACAATATGGAAAACGTAAATTTTGGAGCTATTGCAATTCTAATTGTTTTTTTGGCTATAATTGGCCATATCATATATGAGTTATTTTTCAAAAAAAAATTTGTTTCGTATACAACCGATTATTTCCGTCAGGTTCGTATCACGAATGACAAAACAGAGTATGCCTCGAATGAAGAACATGAGGAAGCCGGGAACCTGCTGGAAAAAGTATTTAAGAGTTGGCCGACAGTAGAGATTACCGATGACAATGAATTTCGGGAACCTTTAAAAACCAGCCAGGTAAAAGAATCGACCACTTTACTAAACGCGGTAATAACAGTTTGCCCTACCGACGAGGCTCTTGTTAACCGCTTAAACGAATTGACGGGGGTAATCAATGCCGCTAACAAACGGATTTTCAATGGTTCCAAAGCTTTAGTGATCATAGCTTTTGCCATTTTTATCCTGATCTCCCTCATTTCGGGCACATGGTCCGGCGCCGCTTATTTTATCGGCAGCATCGTGTTTTATATTCTGGCAAGTTTTACGCCTGCATTTGTAATAGACCGTAAGATTGCAAACGGAAAAGAAGGTAAAAGCAGTTTCATGACTTCTCTCATTGGAGGGTTATTCGGTACGATTGCTACAGCTAAAACCGTAAAATATATAGACAGGGATACCCGTGAGGTTGTGGATACCGATAATAGCCGTACCTGGATAGCCATGTTTTTTACCTTTATAGTCCTTTTTCTTTTGAGCAGTTTTATTGCTGTTATCGCCTTGATAAACTATATACGCAATTATTGGCTTAATATCTGATTTTAAAATTGAAACACGATGAAAAAATAGTCCTTTTATTATTATTGCAATGGCTTTTTGTACGGATATTTCCGTCCAAGTTTTTTTTGAAAAAATTGCAAACTAAAAAAGATAAGGGTGACGACGGCTACACCGGAATACATGGACAGGAGTAATGAAAATTGCTCTTGTCTATTTTTACACGCTGTGTATGATTTGTTAACATGGCGGCTGGCAATAGCCAACCAAATGCCGGTGTTATCATCAAATATTTTACACAGCAATTCTCTTTTTATCATTATTTTAACGAATAAACAACTATCTTTGTCCAAATCCTGAATTAAGGGAGCGCTAAATAAAACGGCTGTTTTTTCGTTGAGATAAAGTATGGCTTATTTTTAGCCTTTAAAAACAAAGTATGAAGATTTTCATTATTACACTTTTGCAAATACTCAATATAGCGGCTTTCGCCCAAAACAAGCATACAATAAAAGGCCGGATAAGCAACCTGGATAATGGAGAGGCGCTTGTCGGCGTATCTGTCGGCATAAAAGAATTATTCCGGCAAGAAAGTTTCGGTGACGGATCGGGAAACTATTCCTTAACTCTTCCGCAGGGAGAATACAACCTTGTCTTTAAACTTATCGGATATAAGGCGAAACAGATTAAAATAAAGTTGAATAAAGACAGGATATTCAATGTGGAACTTGAACCCGAAGCGATTTCGCTTGACGAGGTGGAAATATCAGCCCAAAGGACAAACGAAAATGTAAAGAATGTTCAGTCGGGAGTAGACAAGCTGGAAATAGAAACAGTGAATAAAATACCCGTTTTGTTAGGCGAACGGGATATCCTGAAAACGATTCAATTGTTGCCGGGAGTAATGAGTGCGGGCGAGGGCAATACGGGTTTTTATGTGCGTGGCGGCAGCAACGATCAGAATTTGATAATGCTGGATAATGCGACGGTATATAACCCTTCCCATCTTTTTGGTTTCTTTTCCACATTCAACTCCGGCGTGGTGGATAATATGACTATTTACAAAGGTTCCATGCCGGTACAATATGGAGGGCGTTTATCGTCGACTTTGGATGTGAGTATGAGGAGCGGAGACTTTAAAGGCTATCATACCAGTGGAAGTATAGGCCTGATCTCTTCAAATCTGACATTTGAAGGGCCTATACAAAAGGAGCGTTCTTCATTCATCGTTTCCGCGCGGCGCACCTATGCCGATGCCTTGGCGCGCATTATTGGCGTGGACCAGGTAAAGGACTCGAAATTGTATTTTTACGATTTGAATGCCAAACTGAGTTATGTATTGTCGGACAGGAATAAACTCACTTTAACGGCTTATTGGGGGAAAGATAAACTGGGATTGAACAAGGTTGCCGCGATTGATTGGGGAAACGCGATAGCCGGCCTGAAGTGGAACCATATATTCAGTGCGAAAGCATCTTCGGCTACGACCTTTTCATATACCGATTATACATATAATGTAGATGTAGACCTCACTACAGGAGTGAATGTGGCTTCGCATATCAAAGACTTCAATCTGAATCAGGAGTTCGGTTTTTATCCTGATAACAAGAATGCGATAAAAGCAGGCTTCACGTCCATTTATCATCAGGTTGTGCCCGGCGATTTGAGCAGTAAAGATCCTTCACAATTGCAAGTTTCCCCGTACCGGCATCGCAAGTCGTGGGAGAATGCCGTTTTTGCATCAAACAGTACAAAGTTGCATGACAAAATGGAACTGAGTTACGGCCTGCGCCTGTCTTCTTTCAGTGTTCTGGGTGGCGGAGATTATTATAACTTTGAAAACCACGCCATTACAGATACAATATCTACAAAGAACGGGCAGTTTCTCAAGACATACCTGAATCTGGAGCCACGTTTGTCAGCCGCCTACCAACTGAACGATGCGTCTTCCGTTAAAGCCGCATATACACGTACAACCCAGCACCTGCATTTACTTTCCACATCCAACCTTTCCAATCCTACCGACAGATGGATTGCCAATACCAATTATATAAAACCGGAAATAGCAAATCAGATCTCTGCCGGTTACTTTCGTAATTTTTCGAATAACATGTTCGAATTCAGCGTCGAACTGTACTACAAGGATCTTCAAAACCAGATAGACTATAAAGATGGAGCCGACGTACGCGCAAAAGAAATAATAGAAACCGAATTGCTCTTTGGGAAAGGACGGGCTTACGGGATAGAATTGTTCTTGAAGAAACGCTTCGGACGTTTTAACGGTTGGATCGGTTACACATTGGCCCGCAGCGAGAAAAAAATGGATGGTATCAATAACGGCAAATGGTATGTGGCAAATCAGGACCGGACTCATGATGTTTCGGTGGTCGGTATCTACGACTTGAACAGTAAATGGACATTGTCTGCCACATGGGTCTTTGCAACAGGTAATCCGATGACATTTCCATCGGGCAAGTATGCAACGGACAGCCATGTGATATATTATTACGGAGAGCGTAACAGCCACAGGGCTCCGTCGTTTCACCGGCTTGATTTGGGAGCGATATGCACTTTGAAAAAAACAGGGAAATATATTTCGGAACTGGCCTTTAGCGTGTATAATGCTTATGGAAGAAAGAACCCGTATATGTTTGGTTTCAGGCAGAGCGAAGACAAGCCGATAGTTTCGGAATCTTATATGATCTACTTGTTCAGCGTTATACCTTCTGTTTCGTGGAATTTTAAATTTTGAACAGTATGAACCCGCACGCAAAAGTTGCGCCAACAAGGATGAAGTAACGTTCGGCGGAGCCAATAGTTGCGGGTTCCTCATGACCAATAAAAAACAAATTATATACACATGAAAATTATATATCGACTTATACCGGTCGCAGCTTTCTTTATCCTGATTGCATCCTGCGAGAAGATTGTGGATTTGGACTTGCGTTCAGCCGAACCGAAGATAGTGATAGACGCCTCTATAACGGAAGGTTTGCCTTGCGTGGTATATCTCACAAAATCTCAGGCTTTTAATGATAACGGCTTTTTCAAGACAGTATCGGGCGCAAAAATAGTATTGACGGACGAAGACGGCAACACCGAAACACTGAACGAAACAAACACTATGCCGGGTTTGTATATGTCTCACATGTCAGGCATGGCAAACAGGAAATATCATATACGGATCACAGCAGAAGGAAACACATACGAGGCCGGCGTCGTTATACCCGACGCCATACCTGTAGAGGAGACTTACATATATGAAATAAAGGCGGGAGAAGGATCCTGGTATTCCCCTTCGTTTGTTTTTCACGACCCTGCCGACGAAGAGAACTATTATTACACAATTCTGTATGTGAACGGCAAAGCCATGAAAAGTATATATCTGGATGACGACAAATTTAGAAACGGGCTGAAGATCCATCGTATATTATTCTTCGACAGAGAGGATAACAACAACCGGGACCTGCAAACGGGAGACCTGATTAGAATAGAATTGCAATCTCTTGATAAAGGCATGTATACATTCTACAAGTCGCTGTTTTCCATTGCAGCCGATGGGGGTACGAATCCTCTCACCAATTTCACAGGGGACGCCTTGGGTTGTTTTAAAGGATATAATACAAGTTTTGCCGAATTTACCATAAATCAGGACGTCATATATTCCAAATCCGGCGAATAATCAGTATATTTGCCCGCTTGTTGAGTACACGGCCTTTTATTGCTATTGATTATAACGACTAATGTTCGGTTATTGAATGCTTTGGTTTACTTGATGTTTGAAATTCAATTGTCTTATGTTTAAGTTTTTCGGATTTTTATTATTATTGGCTCTGTTCGGATTTCTGGTGTTAGGCGTTCTTTTGGGACGTGTTGTGCGTTTTTTGGGGACTGTGGATAAAAACAGGCCCGGTAATAAACGGTCAGGCAGTAAAAAACAAAAAACAGAATCGTCAAACGCATCCCGGAAAAAGTTTTCGGAGAATGAAGGGCAATATGTGGCTTATGAAGAAGTGAAAGAAGACGAATGAGATTGCTTCATGTTTTCCACAAAATCCCATGTGCGGACAAACTGGTGACCTTTGCTCTTTCCCCATGCAATGAGCTTTCCGAATCTTTCCACCATTTTGGCGTCCGTGTTTCTGGTTACATAGAACGGGAAATTATACTTCTTTTTAGGCCCTATATCCATAAATTCCCACGGGTGAAAATAGATATTCAGGTATCCGTCCTTTTTCAGTACCCGGTTTGCCAATCCGGTATAAATGCCTAACGGCAGATTATGGAAAGATATCCAGAATAACGGGAAACGGAATGTAGGAGTCACCGATGCCGGTAATTGCCACACGCCTTCACGAATAAAAAAAGTGCGGGGTTCGTTCAGTTTGTTATACCTGCCCGGCAGGTATGTGGGATTAATCGAAGAATTGTATATATATCCCGCCTTGCAGACTTCTTCTTCCGGCACGGGCATCATGCGCGCCATACGGTAGCCCCGTACAGGCGTTCCGCCTATATTCTCCAGAATATCTTTCGACATTTTCAAATGCGGCGGTTCAAAATGGTCATGTACATATCCGTGCGACGCCAGTTCATGCCCTTCGCCTACGATTCGTTTTACTGTATCTTTAGCATGGCCGGCAAAATTGGCTGTGGTATAAAATGTCGCTTTTATATTGTGCTTTGCCAGCAAGTCGAGGATTCGCGCCGTCCCTTTTACGGAAACTTCCATTTGCAAATCGAACGGAATAGGGCAACCATATTCGCGAGGCATTTCAAATTCCTCTATATCGAAACTTAATAATATTTTCGGATTCATTTTTTACAAATATTTGTACTTCGGATAATGTATGGAGGAAACCCTTTGGTTTGAGCAAATATGCGCCCTATATATAATCCGACAATTCCAAGAATAGACAGTTGCAGCCCTCCGAGGAAACCGACTGTGATTATCAACGATACCCAACCTGCCATTACATGCCCCGTCCAGAGGCTGATGATTGCGTATGGCACCAGCAACAGGGATAATATGGCAATGCCGAATCCGAGGTACAAGGCAAGGTCGAGGGGTTTTGTACTGAAAGACAATATTCCCTGTACAGCCAGGTTGCGCATTTTTTTGAATGTATATTTCGTTTGCCCCGACAATCGTTTATCAGGCATGTAATCCATTGCGTATTGCCTGAAGCCTATCCAGTGTACAATACCTCTTATAAACAAATCGCCGCCTTTGATATTGATGAGTACATTTGCGGCGCGCCTGTCCATCAGGCGAAAATCGGCGACGCCCTGCTCCAGGTGAATATCCGATATGAAGTTCAGTAATTTATAGAAAAGACTCGAACTTCCGCGTTTCTTCCTGGACAAGGACGGGTCGTCCATACGCCGGGTGTAAACTATATCGTAGCCTTCTTCCCATTTTTCGACAAGAACAGGCAACATCCGCGGCGGATGCTGCATATCGGCGTCCATAGATATGATACAGTCGCCCGTAGCATTGTCCAATCCCGCTTTCAGTGCGTTTTGGTGCCCGAAATTACGGGAAAATTCGATATAGAAAAGCCTCGCGTCTTCAACGCACATTTTTTCAAGCAAAGTCTGGCTTGTGTCATTACTCCCGTCGTTGACGGCTATGATCTCATATTGATATTTTGTTGTATCCATGCTTTCATGGATTGCTTTTATTACTGTGGGAATGTTCGAATCTTCATTATAACAACAGATCACGATTGATATTTTTTTATTTGACGCCATTTTATATTCTTGATATTGTTACGGTTGTTGTTCCCTGTTAGTTTTCAAGCAGGTATATGGAATCGCTTGTATATGTATTGTCAGGCGAATAGACAATCCAGTCGGTAAGCAGGCCGAAAGGATATGTTTTTATATCTCCTTTATTCAATCCCGGTATCCAATAAGGTTGATTGAGCAGTTTGCCTTCTATTTTGCCATTCTCTATGGAAATTACATCGTACCAGAGGTGTTCCCTGTCACTGCCCGCATCGGGATTGTCCACTGTTAGTCCGAATTTTACAAGGAAAGTCCATTCGGGTTGTCCGTATTCTTTCCTGAAAACGCTCTCGAATAAGGGGAAACGCTCTTTTGCCAGCGCGCTCATTCGTTCGGTTTCTTCGTTCGTTATGTAATAAACAGGGTTTTCGGACAGTGTAGGAGCGTAGATTTCGGGGGAGACCATATTACCATCCTCTACGGCAAACAGTATTCCTGACGGTTCGGTATGTACATTGTCGGCTTCGTCCCGATATGTCGCGCCTCCGGGTATGTCTGCAGGCAAGTCTTTCAGCGCCTCTTCCCATCTGAGCCAGCACAGGTTGATACCCATGCCGTCGTAGCCGATTGTAAATCTTTCTTTCTCTCTTGCAGGATGAGACAGGAATTTTTTCACTGTCATGTTTATTAATGTATTCATCTGCTCCGCCCCCTGTCTGAAATTGAGCATCTCCAACTCCACAGAAGCGCAACGATGCAATCCGTGCGTATGAAACCAGTACCTTCGGTTTCCGGTTTCACCTTCCTCGTCGTATACACAATGCAGTGTGTATAGATAATCCGGCGATGGAGGCGTAAACGATTTGGCTGTCATGCTCAGCCATTTGGCCGGGAGAAGCCTGTATGACATAAAGTCTATGGCAAGACTCGCATCGGGAACAATAGCATCCATTATTTTCAGTTGCAAATGGAATGAAATCAGAGGTTCGAGTTCGAAATACATGGATACTTCGAGAAAGTATTTCTGTTCCATTGCGGCATGTAATGACTGTTCGTCTATTGAATTCGCGAAACCGTAATCGCTTGGGTTTAGATTCTTTGTTTCACAGACATACAAGTCGACATTCAACAGCGTTTTCCTGTATTCTATTTCGACGGAAAAACTCATGATGGAAAATTCCGGATCAACCTTTGCCCTGTCAAAGGATACCAGCTTAAAATCTTGTCGTTCGGAAAGCATTTTTTCCATCTGAGCGGCATCGAACCTGAAATTTTTATCACGGGGATAGATACCCGTCTCCGAGGCAAGTCCGGTTTTACCTTCGGCCAGCAAATCATATTTTTCGTTGTTATTCATGAAAGCGAGATTGTATGTGTTTCTATAAATGTTTGTTTTCAGGCAAGTAAAAAAACTGACATGTCAGATAGCGGGCAAACCTTTATTAAAGGAATACCTTGGATAATGCACACCGGTTTTTATTGCAGGCCCGGACTTTCGTTTCCATCCTCTTTTCAGAATTTTCTTATTCCCATTATCTCGCGTACATTCCTTAACGTCTTTCTTGCGCTTTCGCGGGCTTTTGCGGCTCCTTCCGTCACAACTTTATGCAGGTAGGCGTCATTGTTTTGGATATCAACGATGCGTTCGCGGATTGGAGTTGTAACCTTGATAATATCTTCTGCCAGTTGTTTCTTCAGGTCGCCATAACGTATATCGCAAGCATTCCATTTTTCCTCGAAGTGCGTTACCACTTCGTCTGTAGATACAGCTCTCAGTATTGTAAAGAGATTCTCTATATAGTCGGGCTTTTCGGAATTCGGAGTTTTGGGGCCTTCGTCTGTAAGAGCGCGTTTCACTTTTTTCTCAATGCTTTTCGGGTCTTCATTCAGATAAATACAGTTTCCTTCCGATTTACCCATTTTTCCGCTGCCATCCAGACCCGGTATTTTTATCAATTCCTGTCCGAAGTTGTAGGCGACAGGTTCTTTAAAATATTCCACGCCGTAAAGGTTATTGAACCGGCGGGCAAATTTACGGGTCATTTCCAGATGTTGCTCCTGGTCTTTACCGACAGGCGCTTTGTCCGCATTGTGTATCAATATATCGGCGGCCATGAGGGTGGGATAAGTCAACAACCCGGCATTTACATTATCTTTGTGTTTTCTGGCTTTTTCCTTGAACGAAACGGTCTTGGACAATTCTCCCAGATAGGCATGCATATTCAGCAACAAATACAGCTCGCATACTTCGGTTACATCGCTTTGTATGTATATGGTCGAGATTTCGGGATCTATGCCTGTGGCAAGATATTCGGTCAGCACTCCTTTTACATTGCCATGCAGAATTTTGGGGTCGGGGTGCGTGGTCAGGGAATGATAATCTGCGATAAAGAAGAAGCATTGGTTTTCATGCTGCATTCTGGTGAAATTCCGTAATGCGCCAAAATAATTTCCAAGATGCAGGTTTCCTGTGGAGCGGATACCGCTTAAAACTGTTTCCATAAATGTTTATATTCTGTTTTTGATGTACAAAGATAGTCAAAATCCGCGAAATGCAGGATATATCTTCTTTATTGTATCCTGATTCGGTGAACAGGCAAACTCTTTTAGGAATCGTTATGAATTAAATTAACTGTTTAATAGTTGTTAACACATTGCAAAACATGTATTTATGATATAATAACCGTCATGTTATCCAGTAATAACCATCCTTTAGCGGAGGCAGGGGCAGGAACTCTTCGTCCGTATTCCTGCATGACCCCAAACTCAGGAATGCACTGATTATGAATCCGAATAACAATACAGGTTTCATAGATATACAATTTTTATATATAAAATCACTACTTTAAAACTGTAACAGGAAAGGGAGCATTGCAAAGCGCTATAAATATACATTTAAAACGAAAAGAAAAAATTTGTTGTTTTATTTTTTTAGTTGGGACAACAAAGTCCCCCCTACCCTTCCGGATTTGCCGGCGTTGAACTGACGTTTGACTAGGTACATTTTGACTACGTCGATTTTCAATTCAATTCAAATTGTCGCACTGCAAGAAAAAAAGAACAGTTAAATTCATTTAACACGAAGCGTATCACAAAGGGCCAAAGGAAATGCTTTGCGGGTTCTTTGCGAATTCCGGTAATTGAATATAAAAAGGCGGGAATATGTAACGGCTTGTCTGGCCGGAATTAATATCTTTGTAAATATTAAGGTATCTTGGATTTACAACAATAACTTACAGACAGTATATGATACATCACAAATTCAGAATGGCAGCGCCTGTTCTTGCCCTGGCGGGACTGGCTTTACTTGGTTCGTGTACACGGGATGAAGAGGCGCCGCAGGCGGTCTCTTCCATCCGGGGAATTGACTTTGATGCCGGAGAGGATGCTCCAGGCTCGCTAAAGGCTTCGCCTGCAACAGGCAGCCAGTTGACAAATTTTATCGTTAGCGCCTTTTGGTCGGACGGAGACTGGGATACGGGAACCAGACGCCTGTTCGATGCCCAGAACGTTTATAAAACCGAAGGCGGGGATTGGGACTATCGCCCGAAGAAAATCTGGCCTTCGAGCGGCAGTGTTGCATTTTATGCTTATGCTCCTGCCGGTAGCCCGAATACCGACGGATTGAGTGGCAAGGGGAGTTCT
>JAISSD010000217.1 GCA_031273295.1 Prevotella sp. | reverse complement strand
ATCCGAGTTTTTGGAAACAGGCTTCACCTCTCCCTTTTCGTTGACTTCGTAAGTATTGCCGTCTTTGTCTTCGATAGTAGCCGGCATGGTATCCGCTTCCGCCTTGTGTTCGTTTCCTTCGCTGTCGGTCAGGACAAAGGTATATTTGTCGTTTTCGCCTTTGGCCAAGGTGTAGTCGCCGCCTTCTGCTATTTCGTCTTTGCTTCCGTCCGCTTTTACCGGCAGGGCCTTGATCTCCGGATTAATTGCGTAATCGACTTTGAAGGCTGCCTTTTCTTCTCCCGTGCGTATGTCTCCCACGCCCTTTCCTCCGGTGAGGTATTGGTCGGCGTCGAACAGCAGGTTGTTGTTGTTGGCGTCGTATTTTGTTTCAAAGAAGCCTGAAACAAGCCTGTTGTCGGTATTAACAACGATGTCCTTGAAAGTTACGGCAATCCGTGCGCCTTGCAGGTAAGGGACGCTCACATATCCTTCGCCCGTAAATTTGCCGGAACCGCTTACCTTGGTGATAAATACGGGGAAATCGCCTGCCAACACAGGCGTCAACGCCTGTAACTCCTGCGCCGGCGTTTGGTTGCTCAGATTCACATCCGGCATCAGTCCGCAGTTCGGACTGCTCTCCTGCCTGCCGGGTATCTTGAAAGCTTTGGTTTCGCTGTATCGAAAGGCGTCGTTTATCACGCACCGTGTCCCGATGCGGTACTCGTATTCCTCGCCGGCTTGCAGGTTGTACAACCTGCATAATTCGGGTTGGGCCACAGCTCCCGTGTACCATTTGGAAGTACCCTTCCTGCGGTATTCCACGGTATATTCCGTCGCTCCGGTTTCCTGCCATGTAATATTGACATGGCCGTTTTCGTAAACGGCTCCGCAGCTTTGTACGGTTTTGCAGTCAGCGGTATAGTCGAACCACGAAACAGCGCTGAACCCGTTATTCTTGAAAATGCTGATCTCGTCCATGCCTTCCCGTGCTTTGACCTGCACTCTCCAGGCATAGCGCATACCCGGTATCAGCACCGGTTGTGCCGCCGTATGGATAAAGGAAGTGGATTTGGTTGTTTCGGTATACAGTACCCTCGAATAGTCGAAAGCGGCTTCGGGGGCTACTTGCTTGTCGTAGATCTCCACCAGCGATATTTCGTATTCGCTGCCGTAGGCTGCCGCCACGGAGTTCATGTGTCGTGGCGTCCACGAGAACATAATGGACGGGATACCGCTTTCTTTTATCACCGCTCCTTTTTGCGGCAGATTCAGCACGGGTGGTTCTCCGGCGGCTATCATCGCCTGAGCAAATCCCAGCTTCGGATTGCTTACCAGGCGGTTTGTTCCTGCCTCATAGACTTCAAAGCCAAAGCGGTAGAAGTTGTCGGGCAGCATCTGCGTGCGGAAAAACTCGCTTTGTCCACCGCTGACGCGCAGGTTCTCCCTTTTGAAATATGGAACCAGATCGTCTGGCGACAGGGTCAGGGGCATACCTGCCTGAAGCTCTATCTGTGGCGTGTAAACCTCCGGCGGATTAACCAGGGAAAACATGGATGAAGTTATCTTCATGCGCAGGTACACGCTCGCCAGCGGCTGTTGCATGTCCGTGTTGACGAGCATCACCTTGAGTTTTGCCTGCGACCCTGTATAGTATGCCGGTATATGCGGCGTGTAGGGAGGTATCAATTGCGTGTACACCTGTACCGGATAGGTTTGCTGGGCCTGTGTTGCCAGGACATGCAAACACAGGGTTAGCGTGTAAAGGCAACGCAGGATCCCTTTTCCTGAAAGCCGCTTCTTTTTATGTTCTTCGTTCATCGCTCTTCGCTGTTTGGTTATTTACCGTATCTTTTTTATTGTTGACTGCATACCGGCGACTGCCGGCTGTTTATTGCCTACCGCGCAATCATCTTGATATTCATATGTCCGGACGCCGTTTCCAAAACGATCACATATACTCCCGAAGGAATTGTCATGTTATAAGGGATATCGTATTCTTTCTGTCCGGCATATTTCTTGTCGCTGAAGGTATAACCCGTACCCGCGTTGATAATGCGCAGTCGGATGGCGCCCGTCCTGTTCAGTCCGACTTTGACATTAAAGTTCCCGTCATTGGGGTTCGGGTATGCGAAAAACTCATCGATAAGAGATTCGCCGAATGTATCATCCCTTGTTTCTCCCGGATTTATTACCGTAAGGGTTTTATGGATATCCTGATAGCAACCGCCCTTGTGCGCCCTGAATCCTACGGTATAGTGTCCCGTTTCCGTAAAAACAACCCGGGCATAATGCTCGTCCATTTCCACAACCTTTAGCGAATCGCTGTCGTCAATGAGCCATTCCACGCTGTCGGGAGCCGGATTGCTGATATTGGCTATTACAATGGTATCCCCTGCAAAAACTTCGGTCGAGACAAATATTTCGGAGCTGATATCGATCTGCTTCACGTCTATTCTTATTTCGTCCGTAGCCCGGCAACCTTTGCTGTCGGTGATGGTCAGTTTGTATATTCCTGCTTTATTGACAGTTATACCGGATGATGAGGCTTTGAAAGAATCCGTACCTGTCCATTCAAACCGGGCGTCGGGATCCGCAACGGCAGGAGCCAGCGTCAGGCTTTGCCCGTTGCACAGGGTGCGGTCTTCTCCCAGGCTCAGGGTTAAGGGTTCCGGATCGGACAATACAAAATTGTCTGTAAAACTGCATCCGTCCTTGTCGGTTACTACAACCGTATACAGGCCGGCTTTGATATCCGGGAGGTCTTTAGCGGTCGCCCCGTTATTCCATTTATAGGTATAAGGCGCCGTACCTCCGGAAACCTCCAGCCGGATACCGCCATTGGATGCGCCGTTGCATACGGGATTTGTAGCTGTTCCTTTCACTTGAAGGTTCTCCGGTGTGGAAACGCCGGCTATGGCTGTTGTTTCGCAGCCCCGGCTGTCGGTTACGAATACAAAATAGCGTCCGGGTGAAACATTGTTTATGGCCGCCGTTTTTTCGCCTGTGCTCCACTGGTATCTATAAGGCGCCGTGCCTCCCGTGACGGTTACGAAAATATCTGCCGTCTGTCCGCAAGTGATCCTTGTATCGGTCGCCGCCGCCTGTAACAAATCAGGCTGCGCCAGTTCGCAAGTTGTTGTTATGGTATTTACAGCGCGGCTGTAGTCTTCTATTTCAACCCTGTAGTTTCCGGCTTGCAGGTTTTGCAGGATGCTGTCCCGTTCGTTGGCGAGCAGGGTATATCCTGTTCCCGGTTCCTCCCTGTACCATTTGTAGATGTAAGGCAGACGTCCAGCTACCGGATTGCGGACACCGCCTGTCGCATGAGCAACAAGCCGCCCGTCAGACATGCCGTTGCAGGAAATAAAATGCGTTTCTTCAATGTTTGCGAGCAGCTCGTCCGGTTGCGGGATCGAATAGAGTTCTTTGACAACACAGGATGAATTGGCGCCCGGGTAGGCTCCCGTGTAATTGCCGTCTTTTACTTCTACGGTATAACTTCCTTTCGGGATATTATTTAACAGGGAAACATACTTGCCGTTTTCAATGGAGCCTGTTGACGGCAAAACCTGTCCGGCTTCATTCTTCCAGATCACATTGTATGTATTGTCAGTATTTGGCGTACCGCCTTCCACTGTGATCTTTATATCCCCGTCCGTTCGGCCATATCCGGAAACGCCGGTTTTTGTCATGCCTGTAATGGCCAGTGGCGCGTCAGGCTGGGTCAGGGTGACCTCATGGATATTTTCCCCGTTGATTTTCGCGTAACAATTGTTGCCGTCCTGTATATATACCGTATATTTTCCGGAATACAAATTATCGACAAGGAAAGTATTATCGTTCGGGTCGACCGGATATTCCCTGTGATCCGCATCCCCATCCTTTTTGCAGAAGAGTTTGTAATTATCGACGCCGCCTGATACTTTTATCCTGATAAAACCGTCATTTAATCCATGGCAGGATATGTTCCGCGTCGTTAATACCATGGTTAGAAGCGGAGGCTGGGCAATTTCAAGTATTCCGGATTCGACCGTGTTGGCAATGCGGCTAAAGTCCCCGACACGCACTTTGTAGGAACCCGCCGGACGCCGCCTTAAAATGCTGTCTGTTTCATTGGGAACAAGCGTTTCCGTTCCGTTTGTTATCCGGTACCATTTATAGGTATACGGATAGATCGTCTGAAGATTGGGCGCTCCGCCCTTTGCGTGGGCAACCAGTGTTCCTGTAGCTTCCCCGTGGCAATAAATACTGTCGGTCTGTTCCGTTTCCACGACCAGAGGGGCGGGCTGGACAAGCGTAAAACCGGCTGTTGCATAGCAGGTGTTGGCTGTACCACTGTAGTTGTTATCCCTGACCTCTACAATATATGATCCTTCGGGTTGATCCTCCAGTTTCGAGATAAATACGCCGTAGGCGTCGAATGCGTCATTGCTTGCCAGGAGCGTTCCCTGCGCGCTTTTCCAAATTATATTATAATACGGCGCGGAAGTATTTCTTGTTCCCCCGGCTATCTTGATTGCCATTTCACCGTCGGAGCGTCCGTAGCCGGATACATCGGTTTGGGATGTCTCCGTAATAGCCAGTGGCGCGGCAGGCTGGGTCAGGATGATCTCATGGATATTTTCCCCGTTTATCTTTGCGTAGCAGCTATTCCCGTCAAGAATATATACACTGTATTTTCCATGATAGAGGTTGTCCAGGTAAAAGGCGCTGTCGCTGGCGTTGACGGCGTATTCCCTGTAATCCGTATCCGTTCCCGCTTTTTTGCAGAACAGTTTGTAAGCGCCCGTTCCTCCCGATACGCGAATATGGATAAAGCCGGTATTTTCTCCGTAGCATCCTATATTGCGGGTGGTTGGTGTTGTAGCAAGCAATGCAGGCTGTGTGATCTCAAAAACTGCCGATTCGACCGTGTTGACCGGACTGCTGGCGTCTTCTACCCGGACTTTATAGGAGCCGGCGGGCAGGTTGGCGAGGATGCTGTCGGCCCTGTTCGGGATAAGCGCCGCATTTCCGTTAGTTAGCCTGTACCACTTGTAATTGTATGGCAGGCCGGAGAAACTGCCGGGCACGCCGCCCTTGACACGGGCGGTCAATTCGCCTGTTTCTTCTCCATGGCAATAGATTCCGCCGGTGTTTTCCATCTGCAGGGTCAGAGTTTCCGGCTGGATAACCGAAAAGGTAGAGGCGATATAGCAGGCATTGGCGGTACCGTCATAGTTTTTGTCTTTGATTTCTACCGTGTAGACGCCTTCGACGAGATTTTCTATTTTTGAAGAAAACACCCCGTTATCCATCGTTTCATTGCTTGCGACCGTTATCCCCGAAGCATTTTTCCATGTGATACTGTAAAACGGCGCGGAAAGATTTGGCGTACCGCCCCTTACCTTTATCGTTATGCTGCCGTCTGACCGTCCGAAGCCGCTGACCGGTTTTACCAGGGTACTGCTTATTTCCAGGGCCTGCGCAGGCTGGTTGATATTCACCGTCGCGAGGCTTTCTCCCGATATGGAAGCCGTACAACCGTTCCCGTCCGTGATATAAAGCCGGTACTCGTTAGCCATGAGGTTATTCAGGGCGAATATGTTACCCTGCGGACTTAAGGGCTGTCCATAATCCGCATCGTCTTTCGATTTGCAATAGAGTTTGTAAGCGCCCGCTCCTCCCGATACTTCGATGCGGATATACCCGTTATTGCCTCCAAAGCAGGTGACGTCCTGTTTGACAAGGCTTGCTGTCAGGGCTGTCGGTTCGTTCAGGGTGAACTCCTTTTCCACCGTATTTATGATCCGGCTCCGGTCTCTGACTTCCACCCTGTAGTCTCCTTTGCCCAGGTTTGGAGCAATACTGTCTGTATGGGAAGAAAGCGGCTGGTAGCCTGCGCCATTCTTTTTGTACCATTGATAGCTGTATGCTTGTCCGTTTTCCAGTACGCCACCCCGGGCACGGGCTACCAGTTCGCCATTGGCGTCCCCCTCGCAGAGCACCTGCAAGGTATTCTCGATGGTGACGGTTAATTCTTCGGGCTGTCCAACGGCGATTTCATCAGTGAAAATACAGCCGTTGGCGTCTTCGATTTCAACAGAATATGTTCCGGCGGGAATGTCTTTGGCTTTCGTCCTGAACTTTGTTCCCGAAGGATCGTTTTCAACGCTTGTCACCGACTGGCCGGTTGTCTTGTTTTTCCAGGTCACTGTATAGGCGTTTCCTGTCAGCGGCGTACCCCCGTCTCCTTCCAGCGTCACTGCGCCGTTGCTCTTTCCGTAGCCGGAGGGAGGCACGGGTGTCAGGAAGGCAAAATTCAGGGCTTTCGCAGGCTGGGTGAGCGTAACTTCTATGGTTTTTATTGTTCCGTCCATATTGCGCAATTCACAATCGTGGCTATCGGTTACATAGAATTCATAAACATTTGGCGATAAACCGGAGATAATGGTTTGAGCAAGAGAGGTAAAGGATACTGTTGTATAACTTTCCCCTTTCTTGCGCCAATGCAGATTATAATTGCCGTCGCCGCCCGACGCCCTGACTGTAATAGAGCCATTATTGGCCCCAAAACAGGCGATGTTTGCTTTGCCGGCAGTTGAATATGTAAGAGGAGGAAAACTCTCCAATTTTTTCGTCCCTTTATGACCGGTACTTCCCGAATATGTTTGAACTCCATTATAAAAGCCGGATACCTGTATCTCATAATTGCCTGCGTCCAGATTTTCAAGATAAAAACTGTTATCACTGCCCAAAGCGGGATCCTGGATATTACCGATAGCCAGGGTAGTAAGATTCTTATAGTCTACCAGCAATCTTTCTCCGGATAACAAAGCCCGGTCCAACTGTATTTTCAGTTTGCCATTTGCCGCGCCATCACAAATTTTATCTATAGGCGTAACATTTGTAATACGTGGAGAAGACTTTAAATAAGTAAAGTCAATGACATTGGAGGTTCTATTAGCGCCGGCACAGTTACCCATATTTACCCGGATGTATACAGGCTTTCCTATATCGCTATTGGAAAGAAAGTCCATCCCTCTTAATTTAAGAGTAGGCTGATTATTGTATGAGGCAGATATTTTCTTGAAATTATTTGCATTTCCGACCGAGAATTCCCAATTATAATATTGGCTATCGATATTATCCGTTAAAGATATTGTCAGATATCCGTCGTCGGTAATATGCCGGTTGCTTGCAGTCGTATTATTTAAAGACACAACAGGAAAAAGCGATTCTTGTGAATTTCCCGGCTGACTTAATCCTGAAAAATCATAATTAATCCTGTCACATGCATTTATCGCGTGCGAGGTCGTTGCATGATCCGATTTACAGTCCAGCACGCTTCTATATCTGCGGGTTGTCCTGTACGTCAGTTCTACTATCCTGTTATTTTTTTGGAAATCGTATGTTCCGGAAAAATTTGTTTCACTCAATCCATGCCCATTCTCAGGATAGCCGGAAGACCCCTGCACCAATGTTATGTAGGCGCCATTTTGCCTTCTACCTGCTATCCATTGGAGGCCTCGGGTTACGCCATCTCCACATGAACTGCCATTAGACCCTATGTGGCCGCTTATTTCCAGTCTGTAGGTAGAAGTACCAGATACCGTACTTTGCCCTTGGGAGTTTTCAATATATAATATTATCAATAATAATAGAATTAATATCTTTCTCATCTGTTTCGCGTTAAATCAATAATCAGTAATTTACGGTTATGGATTTGGCTTTCGAGGGCCTGCCTTTGTCCGTGATATATAAAACGGTATATGTATAGCTGTTTCCGGGCGATACCGTCTCGTCTACAGCCCTGTTTTGATTTGCATCCAACTCTTCCCACAAAGTCATTTTTCCTTTTTCCACTGCTTTATATATCCTGTAAAGCTTCGCTTTTTCATGCTTTCGCCACGACAGCTCGATATAGCCGTTGCCTGTATCGGCGTAGGAAGTAAAGCCGGCTATTGCATCAGGGGCTGTATCGGCTATATCTATTTCCAAAGGTTGCGGCGAAAAGGATTTCTTGCCATCTGCGGACGTGGCTACCAGGCTGTAGCGGTATTTACCCGCTGCCGACGCTTCGTCGGTATAACTTGCGATGGTATGGTCTCCCGTGAATACAATAGCAGTGTATTCGGGCTTGTCAAGGCTTGTGCGTATCAAGGCATAGGCGATATCCCGATTCTCCGGATCTGTGAGCCATTCAACGCTAACCTTGTTGCCCGAGAGCGTGTATCCGGTGATGACCGGTTCGTCCGGCGTCGCCTTGTTGGGTTTGGCGGCCTTGACCGTTTCGCAGGGCAAGGATTCGTTGTAGCGTTCGTCGATAGCCGTCAGGCAGTAATAGACATGCGGGTTGCCCATGTTCAGGGACAAGGTGTCTGCGTAATGGTTTTGGCCGATAATACCGGGAGTTATCGACGCCTTTTCTTCCTCTCCGGTAAACGAGCGCAGGATACGATAGCCCCGTAAATCATTCTCCCGGTTGGCGTCCCACGACAGACGGGCGA
Organism: Prevotella sp.; assembly: GCA_031273295.1. GTDB lineage: Bacteria > Bacteroidota > Bacteroidia > Bacteroidales > Dysgonomonadaceae > Dysgonomonas. Next base: position 6,095 of record JAISSD010000217.1, on the reverse strand, counting down.
CGCCTGCCGTGTCTATCTCCACTTTCAACCCGGCGGGTATGGCGGGAGGTATGGAGTCGGTTTGTCTTAGCAGGAACGGGAAGGATCCCGTTTTGCGGCCGTCTTTCGTTTCAGCCTGTAATTTAACATAAGTCTGCGCTTCGGGTAATGAAAAATCAAGTTCCCGCTTTGTTACGGCGATACTGTCCATGATGGTTCGGTACTGTCCGTCCATGTCTTTTGACTCCGACAAGCTGAATTTATTTATCAAATCACTGTCTTCACATTCAAACTCCCAGTATATTTTCGCCCGGTCCTTATCCGTAAAATCGCCGCTGTAAATATAGGGAATGCAGACAAGGGCTTTTATTCCTTGCCCGCTAACTTCTTCCGAGACCGGGCCTGTTTCGCCGAAACCGGTCAATCCGCTCACCCTGTATGTATACGCCGTTTCGTTATCGGGAAGGGAATCGGTATAAAAGATCTCTTTCATGTTATTGCTTAAGACCGTAACAGGCAGTTCCGTTATCCTGCGGAAAGGTTCCGCCCCGCTTTTCCGCTCCACATGGTAGGAATGGTAAGTGTCGGACAGCAGGACATAGTTCCACGACAGCATAACAGCCTTGTCGCCAAACAGGGCGTTCATTCCGATGGGTTTTGGCAGGCTTTTCCTGTCTTCCAAACCGATATAGACGGCCGCGGTATCCCCTTGCTGTCTTGTATCGGGCCGGTTCAGGTAAATACGATACAGGTATCTTTGGTTTTCCTTTGCCGTGCTGTCCGTCCATGCCCAGCCAGCCAGTTTGGCGGCTTCATAGTCGTATTCGGCCATAAAAGACGAGGTGGAAAAGCGTTGTTCCAACTCGTTGGCCTGATTGATAATGCTTCCGATACCATTGTTTCCTGAAGCGGTCAATTCAAAGTCTTCGCCGTAAAAGGCCTGCGCCATAACGGCCGCGTAGTCGGATCTATTTATATGTTCTTCCCATTTCTCAGGCGGTTGCGGTTTCAGGTTTTCCGCAAATATGGCTTTATCCGGAATATCCTTCCATATATTATCGGTCATTACGGTATAGCGTTCTACCGTATATCCGTATTTCCTGCCATCGGCCCAGGCTTTTGTATTAGCGGGGGACCAGCGCAGCTTGATCGTGTTTTTATCCACGGCGAGGCCTTTGGCCCGTACGTTTTCTTTTCCGGTTGCGGCCTCTTCCTGCGCAATTACTCCTGACGGAATTATCAGGACAGAAACGATCAGAAATATTTTTATGCCTGTTATATGTTTCATATTTGGCTTTGTTCTTTTATTTTTTTGTGGGTTATCTCCAGTCCAGCGTATTGGTATAATTCAGTTGCCTGTTCGTTCCGGCCTTTCCTCCGGGCAATACATATTGCATCTTTGCCTTGTAGTCGCCCTTGCGTATAAAAGGGAAGCGGCTGTTGATCAACGGCATCAACGGTTGCATATCGACGCCCTTGTCAAAAGAATTCACGGCCTTTGTCCTAAGCTCGTAGTAGTCGAGGCTGTAATAGTACGGCAGCTCGTATACAAACGGCAATATTTTGGACATGAAGTCGTTGAAGATACCGCCCGATATATAACCCAGGTATCCGTCATACAACGGGAAGGCTTTGGACGGCGGTACGCCGTATTCGTTTACATCCCTGCCGGTGACGGATATGCCTCCCGGCGGGTACCGGTCATACATGAGGGGCGCTATATCCTTGATGTAATAATCATCATCGAGCAGGGCTTCCGCCGATACAAGCGGCATATCCGCCGTATAGTCGTTTCCGTTAAGTTCCGTTTCGTCGAAAGGCTCGTAACTGTCTTTCGAACCGAGTATTAATGAACGTACGTCGGTATTCACATAGCGGGAATTCGCCTCCAGTTGCAAGGCAGACAGTTTTTGCCCGAATGTGTCATACAGGCTTGTGCGGAAAGAGTATTTCAGTATTTCAATGCTGCCGTCTTTGACTATTTGCTGCGCCGCCTGTTGCATATAATCCACCGAGAAAGATTCTCCCTGGCTATCCGTAACTTGGGCGCTGGCCGTTTTGAGCGTTTTTTTTGTTTCCCCGCTTTGTCTTTCCGTTGAGGCTGTGAAAGCCAGTTCGTAGTTTGTCTTGTTTCCCGTATCGGGCAAAGAATAGTCTATGCGCGAATCGGCGGAACTGTATTTAAAGGCGGTTTCAACGGCGTTGCCTTCTTTGGTTGTGAACGAGGCGTTATAAAGAAAATTGTCGGGAAACAGGTAGCTCTGGCCTCTTTTTAACTGCACATATCCGGTACCGGACTCTCCTTTGAAGAAATTCTTCTGGCCAACAACCGGATAACAATAGTCTATATTGGTCAGCGGGATATAGTTGGGAGCGTCTCCCGTCTTGAACGAAGCTACCTTCGATTCTCTTGCCGGTTTGCCATTCTGTGTGACGGGTTTCCACCCCCCGGCGGTATATTCTTCGAAGTTTACCGAAACGGACGCTTTCAGATCCGTATATGGAGGCAGGATCTCCTTCGATTCGAAAGTGGCCGCGTCATTGGCGCTGTTCCGGTTGATTTTGCCTTCAACCTTTTGACCTTTATTGTCCACGACATAAAAGTCTTCAAGTTGAATGCGATAGGATTTGATATTGCCGTTTTCATCCTCCACGTCGAAGGCTTCGCCCAAAGGCATATTGAATGTCGCCTGCGGGGAAAGGAACACGTCTGTGTCCGTATCTTTGTCCATCGGGGTCAGGTCGGCTATTAAAGGCATTTCCAGCGGGGAACTGTCCCCGTTGATTGCCACCAGCTTACAGTCGTCGCCGAAGCTCATCTTCATCTTCATGTCGGCTTTGATCAAGCCTCCGAGCACGTTCAGCCGCACGGCGAGCTGTCCCCCGACCCAGGTCGGATTCGGAAGCCTGGCCTGTAGCAAGGCGGCTGTAGAACCTTTGATTATCGTAATCCTTTTGTTGATGAATAATAATTTTATCTTGACGCCGAGTTCGCCTTGCAGGTAGGCATAACACTGTCCGTTGGCGTACCAGCCGCCCAGCCCTACAGGGGTACTGCTGCCTTCGCAGGCGTAGTTGCTCATATCCCTGAGCATGACGTCGAAGCCTGCTCCCGCCATAAAACGGGCATAAAGAATAAGGAAGGTCATGTCGCCCGTATCAAACGAGAAGCGGGAACCGAAAGCCACGCCTTTACCCGCCGCCGTCAGGTCGGGGGTTTTCATGTAATCCGCCTGTTCAGGGGTCATGTGTAAAATATCCGTAACCTCTTTCGGTACGACCGGATTCTCTAGCTTGTCTCCCAGCATAAAGTATGATTGTGTGCTTAAGGATAACGGCCCCAGTCCGAGTTTCAGCCCTACCGGGTTATTAGGCGTACCTACGTGTATATACCATGTTTGCGGCGAGCAGTGCAGCTTGGCCCAGCCGGCCTCATTGTTGTTCCCGGCTCCGCGCAAGATACCGCCGGGAGCGGATACCATCACCCGGAAATCCGCGTCGAAAGTTTTGGACGGAAAATCATAGTCCATGGACATATAGGCATTGACGCTTCCCGATAGTTGCAGATCGGGAAGCAGGCTTTTGGCCACATCCGAACCGGACATGTTACCGGGCAACTTGTCACAAAGGCTGTTGCTGATATTTTCTACCTTTGCCTGCGCCTTTTTGTACATATCGCCCAATGCGCCCAATTTACCCGTCATCTCAAGCGGTGACATAAACTGTGCGCTGCCGTAAAAGCGGATATTCTTGATCCCTCCGGACGAAAGGAAGTTCATCTCGAACAGGGCGTCGCCATTTAAAGCCAGTTTGCTGCCTACGCTATAAGCCACGCCGGCTTTCAGACCCAGAGACGTCCTGTCGTCGGGAGCGTAGGCCTGAAGCCCCGTTTTTCCCGTTGGGGACATCTTGTAATAAGCGCCGCCGGTAAAGCCGTTCAGCGAGACCGGACCTATCGGTATGCCTGTCCCCGGAAATTCAGCCTTTCCTTCCACATACCAGTAACGGTAATCCTTGTATCCGAAAACGGAGGTGACGCCGACCGTCAGATCTCCGGATAAAGCGCCGAAAGTAGCCTGTATCTCTCCTCCGAAATAATCGCCATAGACAGGATGGTCTTTTTCCATACGGATCTCACCGTTCAGGCTGAAGCCCGCAAGCTGCATGTTCTCCAGTTTGATAGCCCCGACGTCCAGGCCTTTAAACTGCCAGCTTCCCTCTTTATACTGCGAGGACAGTTTCAGCCGTCCGCCTGCGGCTATCTTTTCCTTCATCAGGTTCACCTTTATATCGAAACCCAGCGTAGTCAGGTCATTGGCTGTATTGAAACTGATATCGCTGATCGTTACGGGGAAATTATTCAGTTTGACTTCCCCGCCGTATTCGATGGACTCTACCGAAAAATACGGAGACTCGGTGGCAATTGCCAGTTTCTTGAAGATGACCTGCTCCATTTTCAAACCATCCTTGTCTATGCTCATCGAACCGTTCAGCACAAGCTTTGGCCTGAAACGGCGGTCGCGGACTTCCATTTGCAAGTAAGAGGTTGGCGCTAAATGCAGCGTGGTTTCCCCGAACATATCAAAAGACAGCTTTTCTCCCAGCCCGACTTTAAAAAGGTATTCGTTTCCCGATATCCGGGCCTCATAGTCTCGCGGCTGGCTTGTTCCCGACAGGGGTATGTTTATCTGTCCTTCAAACCCGAACCCGTTGATGTTATTGGCCAGAAGGGACAAGCGGAAATCTGTCACCGAAAAGCCCCAGCCCGAAGCCTCGCCTGCATCCAGGGGCAGGATATTTTTACCCGCGATATCGCCTGTAATGCCGTTTTCGTCAATCAGCAACCGTGAGGCTTCTATCTTTATTCTTCCTTTTGATTGCCCGTTACTGAATTGTTCGGGGAAGGTTAGGCTGAACAGATTTATATACAAACCGCGCCACAGTTCCGTTTCGGGCAGCGTAAAGTATTCCCTCATATAAGCGGGGACGGGATTAAAACCCTGCGGATTTTTTATGTCGCTCATGTCCAATATCGCCTGCGACAGGCTGAACTCGAAACCTTCAGCTCCCTTGATTTCAAAAGCGGGAAAGGATACCTCGGCGATCAGGTCGTTCCAGTCATGGATAAGCGTGCGGAAACTGCTTGTTACGGGCTTGCTTCTATCGGATGCCAGAACGAATGTATTGGGGTTGAGTATAATATCGGCGTCGATGGACAATTCCTTGAAATTCCCGTTGCAGTCCAACGATATACAGGTATTGGATTCCGCCCTTCCTGTACTGTCGTTCAGGTTGCCCTTAAAAACCACATCGCCAAAATTACCCAAAGAAAAGGGGACATTATTTAATAGCGATAATTTAATATCGCCAACAAGGTCGCCCGTATGCGTTATTTTGATATCTGTAGCGCCGAACAGCAGTACCTTGTCCTGTTTGTTGCCTGACTGGGGAACCTTCATCTTCATCAACAGTGTCAGTTCTCCATATTGGTTGCGGAATCTGACATTCGTTATAGCCAGCGTAAAGGGTATATTTCCTGCTGTTTTCTTTATTCCCACAGGCAGGTTACAGGCTTTGCCATCCTGCTCTATGCCGGTGTCAAGGCTCTCTATGAACCGGTTCTGCGATTCTATAATACTGAAATCGGCATTGGCTTTTTCAATGCTGACGGCTTTGTCCTGACCGTAGGATACAAGCGGCAAAGCGAATGCGCCTATAAAAAGAATAGCTAGTAATTTCATTAAAATAGCTTTTAAGGAAGAACTTTAAAACAAACAACCATTCGGATTATAAAGTTACCGGCAAGAATATTTGTAATGCTTTGTTAGTTTGATAAATTTGATTTATGGAAAACAAAATAAATAAATATTTTTTGGAAAAACAATTATACATGATGTTTTTTGAAAAAAAACAATCAAAATCTTGTGCGACTACGGAAAGACAGGCATGAAGAATTAGGAATTAAGAATTAGGAATTAAGAATGGGAATTAAGAATTAGGAATTAAGAATTAGGAATTGAGAATTAGGAATTGAGAATTAGGAATTGAGAATCAATGTCGTTTAATTAAGGACACGCTATAACTTCTTGTAATTCATGTGATACAGCTTCTTGGGT
>JAISSD010000200.1 GCA_031273295.1 Prevotella sp. | reverse complement strand
AAATTATTTGCCGACAGGGGATATATCTCGCAGTCCCTTTTCGAAATGCTTCTCGACGATGGCGTTCACCTTGTTACCGGTATAAAAAGAAATATGAAAAACCGGCTGATGCCGCTTTATGACAGAATCATGCTTCGTAAACGGTCTGTAATTGAAACAATTAACGCCGAATTGAAAAACATCTGCGATGTGGAGCATTCACGCCACCGCTCCATGCACAATTTCATCATGAACCTGATTGCAGCACTCGGAGCCTATTCTTTTTTCAATAAAAAGCCTGCAATCAAACATAATATGGAAATCCCTGCCGGGCAACTTTCGCTTTTTTACTGATCCCCGGAACTTTTATCAATTCCTGTTGTTTAACAGGCAAACGAAAATGTTTGTCCGGTAGAACCGTGTGCTTTTCTGTTCAATTATGGCATGAAACAAATTATCCAAAACTCAGGTTATTAAATTCTCCAAAAATAATGAAAAGTTCTGATGGTTAGCGTAATAGTATAAAAATTCTTTGGTAAATATTTTGCCCTTATTGACAAAACCACTACTTTAGTACATGAAATTGTAAATAAAATCGGTATTATGGCGGAATACAATATCGCAAATAGCATCAGAACGGACAAACCTGTCAAGAGAAACGGAAAATATCCAATTCATCTAAGAGTTCGTGTCAGAGACAAAGAGATGAAACTCTCAACCAATATCGAAACGGAGAAAGAGCGTTGGGATTTCAAAAAGCAGGAGCCAAAAGATAAGGCATTGCTAATTTAAGCATGATAAAAGGTTGAAAAAGCAAGAAGAAAAATTGAATGCTTACCAAATCAGAAAGATAGAGGATGAAGAATCTGATAGTAAAAAAGCTCAAATTAGGGGAAATGTAATAAAGGGAGATAAGGGGCAGCGTGATTTAAGAATATCTACGTCGAGCTTTTAGATAATTACGGAGGGCATGATAATTCAACAGAAAAGGTAATAACAATGGACTATCCTTCTCCGTATGAATTTTTGAACGCCAATGATCATTTTGATATTATTATACATTTATATGCGTATAGTTCCACTGATGTCTTAAAAGTTAAATTAACTTGGGAGGATAATTTTAGCAGTCAAAATGAGCATATTCAGCATTTTAAATTAACTTAATAAGAATATGGGACTTTACGAAAGAATAAAAGATGTAGCAAAATAAATCAAAAAAACAGGTAATACTGAACTGTATGGACAGCTTATAGAATTAGGGGCAGAGGCATTGGATATGCAGAATGAGATAGTTTCTCTTTCGGCAGAAAACACGGATTTGAAAAAAATAAAAGATATTGAGAATCGTATCGAAAGGCATACCGAACCTTATATTACGCTGAAAAATGATTCGATTGATATATTGTATTGTTCTTGCTGTTGGGATTATGAACAAAAACTAATTCAAGTCAAGAGCTATGACAGTGGCAAATTCAAATGTATTCATTGTGTGAATGAGGGTACTTATGATAAAGCAAAACATGAGGAGCACCTGCAAAGAGAAAGAGCTGTTTTTAGAAGTCTAAGCGAAAGGAATAGAAGAAATCACTGGTAAATCCAATAAAATATTTTCAAGTTACTGACCATCTGGCATTTGTGTTTTTTTTGGTAAACCGCCCCTATTTCCGCCCCTCCAAAAATAAAAAGCTCCGAAAGTACTGTAAATAAACAGTTTCGGAGCTTCTCTTGAGGTTCCTGGCGGAATCGAACCGCCGTTAACGGTTTTGCAGACCGGTGCCTAACCACTCGGCCAAGGAACCTTTTCGCTTAGCGAATGCAAAGATATAACAATTTCTGCAACAGACAAATTTTTAGATTTTTTTTATTCCGACGCAGATTCAAATACTGAATGCGAATTTTATTGGATTGTTTCAGAAATGTTTAGCTCGCTGAAACGGGAATATACTTTGCAAGTATTTGGAATAAAGTTATTTGCCGTTTCAGCAAGTCGTCGTTCCCGTCATAAGTCATTGAATTTTATATTCATAAAGATTCACATTTACCAATTGAGCATACCTGAATTGATATTTACATTACAATTCGGGTTTCAATACAACCCCTGTTTTTTTCTTTCCATTTATTTTTATAATAACAGGATTCAAAAAACGGATATGCCGCAAATAATCCGTTTCGTGAACGGCAGGCTGTTCATCCAGATATTTTTCATCAAATAATCCGTCATTTTGCAGGAACGGATTGATGGAAAAATAGCCGACTCCAAATGACGTCAGGTTCTGAAAAAAGTGCGTACCTTGACTGGGTTCTATTTTATAATTGTCAAGGGCTATCTCGACCAATACCCGTGCATTGCTTATTTGTGGCCAACGGACAGGTATTCCCAGCCAGGGGTCGCTGCTTCCCCATCTTCCCGGGCCTACAAGCACATAGTTTTTATCATTGTCCAGAAACTCTTTGTTCATGATATCTATTTCTGCGGCAATCAGTTGGTTGTTAGCAGCATTGAAACTTTTTGTTTTCACATAGATGATATCGTATACATCGCTGATTATGCCGTGTCCGAGAGCATTGGCGGAATGTAAAATTTCCTGCCCCGGCCGTATTTGTGACAAATCTTCGCTTTGCAATTCCCGGTTCTGCACTATGGGGCGTATCTGCAAGAGATAGAAATTTCCTTCTCCTTTTTCTTTGAGATCGACGGCAAATTCTATTTCTACGGCCCGGCCCATCTCTTCCTGTCCTATTTTTAATGTTTGTCTTAGTATTTCTGCCAAAGGGAAAACTTTGTGCTGTAAAATATTGACAAAAGACAGGATTTTTCGTCCCCCTTCATAATAACCGTCATAAATTACCTGGTCTACAGGATCATAAGTCGACGATATGTATTTGATAGAACCGTCTTTTTCCGCATCTTTCAGACTCAGTTTCAATAAATTGAAACCGTCGTTTGTGGAAAATTCTTTGTGTATGTTGTCCATGTCCAAAGCATAAAAAAAACGTTGCGTATCTCTTAGCGCCAAATCCACTGAACTCAACTGGACTATACTGTGCGGGTGAGCAGGCGAGAAACGCAAACTGGCGCCTCCCTCAACAATATATTGACCCAGCCCCAATACAATATTGGCAATACCTTCTTCCGGCTTTTCGTTACCCACGGGATAAAAATTGAGCGAGCGGGCAACTCCCGACAGCGTTGGATAGAAACGGTTTCCGTAACGGCTTCCTACAGCTTCCTGCAAGACGATAGCCATCTTTTCCTGATCAATAAGATTTTGCGTAGCCACCATATAAGTCTTGCTATCCCTGTAGAATGCCGACGCGTAAACGGCTTTGATGGCTTTACCCAACAGGCTTAGCATCTCGTATTTGTCGGGCAGCAGAGGTATCATGTATGTAGAATATACTCCGGCAAACGGCTGATAATGAGAATCTTCAAGCAAACTTGAAGAACGGACGGCTATCGGGGCCTTCATCACGTCCAGAAATGCCATAAAATCTTCAATCAAACGGTCAGGCAATCCGGCCTTGAGGAAATAACGCAGGATTTCGTCATCCGGCCTGTCGGAAAGAGCGATCTGGTACAAATCATTTATTTCCATAAATTCATCAAAAAGGTCGGTGCACAGAACCACTGTACGGGGTATTCTTACCGCTATATTCTCGTCGTCGTTCAATTCGGCATGCTCTTTCACGATGTTGTCCATGAATGCTATACTGCGTCCTTTGCCTCCTATCGACCCGTTTCCCATTCGCACAAAATTGGAGAATTCATCAAATCTTTCCTTGTCAAAAACAGCTACAATTCCCGAGTTCTTGATACGCCTGTATTTTATTATCATATCATAGATAATCTGCCGGGCATCTTCCACATTGTCAAAATCGGATATGTCTATTTTCTTCAAACCTTCTGCTAGCGGGAATAGCGCCCGGGAGTAAAAGAAACGCGAAAAATGATTGTGCGACATGTGATATACCAGCGAATCGGTCGGCACATTAAATATGTTTTTCTGTAAATCTTTCAGATTGCGGATGCGGAATATTTCTTTATTGCTTTTGGGATTGATGATAACAAAATCGCCAAAACCAAAGTTATTGACAACCTGCTTCCTCAAATCGCGGGGAAAACTTTTTGAATTCTTGTCTATAAAGCTGCAACCCAACTCATCCGCATATTCCTTGTTTCCTATTTCGGACGAAGTGAACACGACAGGTTTGAAACGGTCCTGCTCTTTTATCCACCTGGCGAAATTATAACCGGCCAGCTTGTCTTTCGTTCCATTGTGCATATAGCTCATATCGGTCACTATGCCAAGCATATGATCCTTGTATTCGGTATATATGGCAACCGCCTCTTCATAGGTACGCGCCAACATGATTTTAGGACGCCCGCGCATGCGAAGCATTTGCTGGTGCTCATTTAAAGCTTCTTTCGAAAACTCTTTTGACTCTTCCATTACTATTTTGAACAGGATTGGCAAAGCCGAAGAATAAAAGCGAACCGAATCCTCAACCAATAGAATGATCTGTACGCCAACACTTTCGGTATCATGCCCGGCATTCATGGCGTCTTCTATCAGTTTTATGATTGCCAATAATAAATCGGGGTTTCCAAGCCAGCTGAACACATAATCGACGCCCGACAGGTCTTCCTGCGATAATCTTTTGGTTACTTCTCTCGAAAACGGGGTGAGAACCACAAACGGGATATCGTGATATTTCTCTTTTATATGTTTAGCCGTGGCAAACATATCCGTTTCATCCATATTCGGCATCTGGATTATCAGCTCGTAGTGATTTTTCACAAGTTCGGACAAAGCCTCTTCCTCGGTCACCACTTGCGTAAAGCGGGGAGGATAATTCAGGTTGAGGGATGTATATTCGTTGAAAATCTGCTCGTCGATACGGCCGTCATCTTCAATAATAAACGAATCGTATTTGGTTGCAATCAGCAAAACGTTATAGATTCGTTTATTCATCAGGTTTGCGAAAGAGGTATCCTTGAAGCGGAATTCTTTAATATCCGGTATTCGTTTCATAATTGAGATATATAAGATTCTGTTTAAATTTTTCAGGAATATGATTTTGAGATATCAAACCGTCTGGTTTGCAGTCAAAATTTTATTGTTTAGCCCGCTAAGGCATGAGAAATAAATAATTTATAACTGCCTTAATATATGCCGGGATGATTGAATTTTCCAACAAACAAAGAGCCGTTTCAAAGCCAAAATGCTTCATTGACTAAAATTCAAACGATTTTCGAGTAGAAGCGAGCATTTGATCACCGTCTGTTGTTTTAATACTTGCGAAACCACAAAAAGAGCCGAAACCTTACCAGGTGCAAATGTAATATAAAAAAAGAAGCCAGGTGTATTTCAGTACAGTCAAATTCGAAAGGGTGGGAGAGACTTTGTTGCCCTAACCTAAAAAATGTAACTACTCAGGTACTTAATATAAACATAAATACCAGATAATCAATTATATATCATATTAATAAAAATCAGTCATATTTGAGCGTTTATTTTATAATTCATTGATAATATGCAGTTT
>JAISSD010000047.1 GCA_031273295.1 Prevotella sp. | reverse complement strand
GCGCTCATTTCCGTGTTCATTTTCGTCTCCGTGTTCATTCCCGTTTTTGTTTTTATTTTTTTTGTTTTTATTTTCATTTTTGTTTTCGTTTCTGTTTGTAAATCAGGCGTCAGGCCATTTCTACCGCGGAGGTTTAGGAATGGCGGGAGTACTTTCCCAACCTTCCAGGGTGACGGAAACATTGCCGCCTCTGAATGTAATCCTCAACGGTATGACAGCCTCCCGACCGTCGATGATATTTATATTGTTGCTTGCCATGAATTCTTTCAGGCTGACGCTGCAAAGCACGGTATTGTCGCCTGCGCTTTTGATTACATCTATTACTATTGGATTGTCATCGGCAAAACGCAACACGTCACAACGGGCAGTTACGATCTGCTCGGAAGTATTTATCTCTATCTGCGGGATGTAGGTTGTGTTATCACCCAGAGTGTTCATGTCCTGATCGTACACAGCCTTCAGGTTGTTAACCCGGATTAGCGGGTAATCCTGCGGGGACGTCCCTGTCTGTGTATTTGACAGTCCGGCAAGCGTAATTTGTAACCTGACATGGGCCGGCTTGAATGTGACCGTTTCATGCAAGTCCATGTTATGTATCTTTATGAAATCAATCCTGCCGTAATACAGCGAATCGTTTGAAGTTATAACGTCCGTTGCGGAATAAGACAGGCTGCCGGAGTAAGCAGGGTGATAGACCCTGACCCGATCGATGCTCTGTCCTTTGGAAAAACCGTCGATCCTGGTATTGTCCAAAGCATTACCCCAACAAACTGCAGTGTAGTACCCGGCGTCAAGGTATAAGGGAACGGACTGCTCCCCGCTGACTGTTTTCTCCGTGACAAAATTGTTTGAAGAATCGAATATCCCGACCCTGACACCCGATATGCGGGAGGAAAAATCCGGATATTCAATCTCCAGAAAGGTGTTTGCCGCAGGTGGACAGTTCGACCTATCCTCGCCTATGCAGGCAGTAAAAAGCATGACCGCCAGTATTGTGAACATGATATGTACGGTTCCCTTTCCCTTTCCCTTTCCCTTTCCTTTATCTTTCCGCTTCATCCGTTCTTCAATTTTTGTCCTTTGCCCGGAGACTTCAAAACCTGAAAGTCTATAAGCTGCCCGGTATTGTTGTTATTATTGTTATCGCTATTGTTCATCCGCCTGTTCCGTATTAAAACCGTATATATGTAGCGTACCTGTATACATGTATCTGCGTGTACATGGCATGTATCTGCTCCATGTGCGGAACGCCGGCGGGGCCTGTGCAGGGAAGAAATCCTCCCCCCTGCACGCTCCTCCGCTGCTTGCCCGGAAGATGGATACCGTACCTTTAGCACCTTCTTTTCCCTGTTCACGGGAAGTATGGCCGCCAAGGCGGCATCCTGTCCGGACATCCGTTCACAGCATTGATTTATTTCGGTATTTTAGGGCTGGTAGCCACCGGAGTCCAACCTTCTACCGTAGCCCTGACAGTAAGGCCGGTAGCGCTGTTTTCACCCGGCTCCGGCATCAAAGACAGGTTCTCGCCCGCAATTTCAATCTCTTCGATCTGGTAAACCTTGCCCCTCTCAAGCTCGGTTATGATCTCGCCTCCCACCTCCAACTGCGTAACGGTGACATAATAAGTGCCAAGCGCGAAAGCGCCGCCAGCCTTTGCATCCACGATCTTCAAAACAATATGGGGAACGGACGACTGCTGCACCTCCTCGCCATCGATATTGATGGTTGTTCCGTTACCCGCCTTGACAGGAAGAACATAATACGACCAGACCTTGCCGGCGTCACCGACGTCGAAGGTTGCCGGTGTGAACGTCGTAGCTTCGGCAGGGCTGGGGAATATGTCACAGAAAGCGGCAGGATAGCCGCTCTCCCATACGGTAGCGCCCTTGACATAGTTCAGCTTGTCGGCATCAGTGAGAAAATCGGGAGCAGGAGGAGGCAAAAACTCGTAGTTCATACCGAACTTCGCATAAGTGTTGTTGATGTAAATGCCGGCCAGCTTGAACCCTGTCAACTCTGTAACGCCATCACCGGCAGAAGCAGACTTTACCTCGCCAATCTCAATCCGGGAGACGGCAGGAAGCACGGTTACATCGACTTCCATTTCACCGTCAAAGCCGGCGATAGAGGCTCTGCCGTACATGTTGACAGCATTGCTGCTGAACGCTCCCTGGTTCGCCACCACGAACATGACCTTCGATTCGAGATCGCCGGCTTGAATACCTGACAGGCCTTCGATTGTCGCAGTGGCGCTGTTGCCGACAATGACAACACTGCTGGCAGCCTCCGGAACATCGGTAATGACTTCACCCGCAGTTGTCAATATGGATACGCTTGACTGTTTTACAGCCCTGACATAGCCCCCGCCGACAAAGAACAGGTAGACGTCACCCTCCAAAGACGGAGCGTCGCCTGACTGGACTGCATCATCCACGCCATAAGTGGAAGGAATGCTGATACGAACCTTCAAAGTTTTTGTTTTACCCGCAACAGCCTCGCTGCCGCTTTCGTCGCTGGAACAACTGCCGAACAACGACAGCATGGCAATGGCCCCGAAGGCCAGAACCGAATTCATAAATTTTTTTTTCATCTCTTTTTAATTTAATTAATAATAAGTACTGTTATATCTAATTTTAGGGTTCTACATGAACACAAAGATACTGAACCGAATTGGACGGGGCGTTGCGCATTTCCGCCTTTCTATATCCAATTAACGGAAATATGAGGCGGAATATCGACAGGATAATCCCGAAGGCCAAAACCGAATTCGTAAACTTTCTTTTCATCTTTTTTTTAATTTAATTCTAGAACAGGTACGGTTGTTCCTGATCCAAAAGTATTCTATGGATACAAAGATACTGAACCAAATTGGACAGGGCGTTGCGCATTTCCGCCTTTCTATATCCAATTTGCGGAATTAGGATAAAAAAAGAACGCTAAATTCATTTAACACAAAGGACACAAAGCGTATCACAAAGGACACAAAGAATTTCCTTTGCAGATTTTGCGATTACAGGGAAATATCTGCGTTCATCCTTTCAATCCGCGCCGTCTGCGTGCAAAAAACAGGCGGAAAAGGAAACAGACAAGAAATGGATGGCCATAAAAATTTGAACTTTGCGAAAAACTTTGCGAACTTTGCGGTTACAGGGAATCTGTTTAAACGCAGAGAAAAGCATAAAACAAGAAAAACCGAGCCCGGAGTTTCATCAGGCAATAACGCCTGATGGAAGTGTGGCCAATAAATTCAGCGGCACGCCAACAGGAGCATAAAATACGCTTCCGGTTGGTTATATATTCAAGCCTGTATCCGTGTTCGGGGATTATTGTCCCGTCCATGGATACATTCAATCCAGTAGCCGCTTTTTCCCGCTGTCGGGTACCGTTACTACAATGACGGCGAGCTGCGCTACGCAGGCGCCCAGGCCAACCACTGGTCTTCCTCGCCGGACGGTTCGAACGCGCTCGACCTGGAGTTCGTCAGTGGCGCCGTGCGCACTGCCTGGTCCAACATCCGGACACACGGCTTCACCGTCCGTTGTGTTAAAGAATTTATTCCGGTTTAAATGTAAAGAATTTATTCAGCCGTGCATATAATGATTCAAAAAATGGGACGTATATTTGTAGCGGTTATGAATAAAGCATTACTCAGCATAGGCACAAATGAAGACAGGGAATCAAACATGGCTCTCTGTCGCCGGTTTTTGGATAATATATTCACGGATATATTTTATTCCGGTACGTCTGTCACCACGCCTTACGGCGCTACCTGCAAAAATGATTTCCTGAACCAACTCGCCATGATCTATACAGACAGGGACAAGGATGAAGTTATACGGTTATTGAAATCCATAGAAAAAGATATGGGACGGAACGTTAGGGATAAAAAACGCGGAATTGTAAAAATAGATATCGACCTCGTAACATGGAATAACGCCGTTTTGAAACCGGAAGATTTCACGCGCAGCTATATCGCGGATCTATTGGCCGGCCTGCAGGAATAAAAGCATGGCGCACCTATACTTCACGCGGCATACTTTTGTACATGAATATATTATATATACGGAATTCATATACTCATGCGTTTTTTACCATATGCCTTCCATGCACAAAACCGTGCCGGACACGGCATATATGCTTTATTTTTAATAAGATAACGAGGTTGGAGGACTATATGATTCTATTGCTCTACCGAGGTTGTTTTGTTTATTGAAATCAGGTGAAAATGAGGTTTTTGTACTGTTATCTCAAAATGGTCATTGGAATATAACAGGCTGGCAACAAGCTTTGTACGATTTTTTGATTTCTAATGGACGCCATTGGAAAAATACAAATGTAATACATTGATAATAACCGTATTATGGCGCATTAATTCGCATAAAACAGGCGTTTTTCCGATGCATTAATGCTGAAATGGACATTTTGGGATAATAAACGGACGGACACTGTTTTTAACCTCGTTTTTACCTGATTTTTTCCAACAAAACAACCTCATTAGAAATGAGTTACCCCAAACGCCAGACCTCATTCTGTGGCAAACGGCGACTTCAAAATTGTAGCCAGCGTACAACCCACGCTCCGAAAATGTTCTTGCATTGTACTTGATTACATGAAATATCGATACCAAATTCACCTTTCCATGTGCATTTTTCACCTTTCTATGTGCAATTGAAAGACTATTGAAATACAGCCGATTATATGAAATATCGATACTAAATTCACCTTTCCATGTGCATTTTTCACCTTTCTATGTGCAATTGAAAGACTATTGAAATACAGCGATTACATGAAATATCGATACCAAATTCACCTTTCCATGTGCATTTTTTAGCCTTCTATGTGCAATTGAAATTGTGTTAAGATATTTCGACTATCATCAATTTTCTCGGATAATTTATAGATTGTCCAACGTCCAACCCCATCCGCAATAATCAATTTTTCATGTTCCAATTTATATATCAGCCTTTTAATTTGCTCTCGTGTCAGCAGATTCTCAAAGGCTTCTACAAAATCTTTCATATACACCTCTTTTGCCTTCTCAAAGCAACCCGCCACAATCTGCAAGTCGCTTACCCTGTACTCCTTTATATAGGCTGGCTGTTTGGCAATCTCGTAATACAAATCGCCCAAGACATATTTTTTGTCCGCCGAACTTTGCGATTTTATCAGTCCCTCGCGCTGTAATTTTTCAACCGATGCTTCGGGCAAGTCCGTCGAAATGCCCTGCCGCACTTTATCCAACGTAAACAAGTCAAACACATTCAGTTTATCTTTCCGCTTATTTTGAACCTCTTTTAAAAATATGTAAAAGGCTTCATCCACAATTTCTGCCCGCAAACACAATTCCACTTGATAGTCGTCCGTATGCGAATAGTCCGGTAATGGTTTACCTTCCATCAGGCAGTTGTAATACATTTTATCAACCCCCTGTCCGGCACGTTCTACCTGACCTGTTTTTTCCAGCACTTCCATTACCCGTTTGTTGCGCGGTTGGCTATTGACGGTCAAAATGTTGTCTTTTGTGATGCCACTTGGAAAACCTCCGGCATTTATGATATTGATGCTGTCGGGATACTGCTTGATGACCACACTGCTCAAATTATTCCACAGCCTATGACCCCATGCGTTCAATACGGCCTCGCGAATTACGTCTTCATTGAAGGCGTGAATGTCGTATATCGTAAATTTGTGCCGGACGTGTAACAATGGATTGCTCGCCGGCTGATTGATATATGCCCAAATTTTATCTATTGCCGTAAAAAGCGATTCCTGAAATTCCTTTCGCGCCGTATAGGGTATCATCGAATGGTTTAAGCGGTATTCAATAATAACCTCTGCATTGGGTAAGTATTTCCGTAATGCGTTGCGCGTACCAAGCAGGATTAATGCGGCATAGTTGTATTTATTGTTCTCAACCAATCCTAAATCGTTAAGGACTTGATTGTCGGGCAAAGTTGTAAATGCGGGATTTTCCTGTTTTTGTGCATAACCTGCTTTCATCAGCCTTATAGCTTCGGGATCTAAATCCTCAAAAGTCAGTCCCTCGCAAATCGTGGCGGAAAAATCAGGGGCTCGTTCGGAAAGGATACGGAAAACTTCGGCATCGGACATCACGCGCAGGCTGTCACCGATGCGCATCAGCGGAACGCCCTCAAATTTCAAGGTTGAGCCGATGGGTCGCGCAGGTATTTTAAACACCAAAACCCGCTTGCCATTGTCAAACAGTTCTTCGATTTCAACGCGAGTGGACAGGCGTTTGTAAATCCCGTCTTCTATTTCACCGGTTTTATCTTGCGCAAAAGTCGTTCCGACAATTTCATGCGGCAATTCTTTCTTTTCCTTAACCCCAAAAACAAGCCCCCTTCATTGGCTAAGGCAACCACATACCCAAGTACGCATTTGCGCCTTTCGGCAGGATCGGCATGACTGCCTCCGGCAAAATTGAAACCGTTTTTTGCCTCCTTAAATTCTACTCTGTCCTCCGTTTCGCGAAGTTGCCTTATTTCCTGAACCGTCATGTCAAAATCGTTTGTTTTTGAGCCACAAAGGTACATTTTTACGCGCAGACTTCCAAAAAGGCAATAGCTGAAAACGGACAAAGCAAGGCTATTTCCGCACCTGTTTCCGGTTGGCATCGGTCATTTTTCAAGTACGGCGTCTCTCAACAAATCCGTGAATTTCGTCCTGTGCTCATCCGTTTTGTTCTGCAAAGACATCTGGCCGGATGTTCCTGCCGGCGTTTGTTTTACTCTTTCTTGGATGTTCGTTTAACGGTATGTTTCACAGATAAAACAGCGAGATTAAGTTCCACGGTTGTTTCCGTATCCGTTATTTCCAAAGCCGGATTGATGATGTCGGAAATAATTTCGCCGGTACGTCTGAGCATGTTCTTTTGCACCTCTTTATCCGTTTGCCGCCCGATTTCGGCAACGGTACGGGAAAGTTCCCTCACTTTGGCAAAGGTTTCAATGATGGCAAGCGTTGTTTCTGTGGCCACGGGGCTTTTCAGGATTGTAGCCAGCATATACAGCGCTTTTTCGCTCAGCCCTTTCACCGTGGCAGATGAAAATTTGAGTTTGGCGAGGCGGTCAAAATTTTTGACCGCCTCTGCCTTTTCACTATCAGTCAGAGCAATAATATATCCTTCAGGAAACTTGTCCGGATTATTCTTTATTGCCTGATTGATTTCTTTTGTTTGTACTCCGTACATGGAAGCTACCTCGCAATCCAAAATCACCTGTTGACCCTGAATCGTGATAATTTTTTCTCTAATTCTTTCTAAATTCATGATTTAATCTTTTAATATTAATAAATTGACCGCTAATTTTATTTCCATTCCTTTGACTTTTCCGGCAAAAAAAGCCTCATGAAAGCGCTGTATTTCAAAGGGCCAAGCTGCAAAATGATTATTTCCACAACTTGTCCCGTATCTTCTCCAACAGTTTTTCGCTATCATCATTAAATTTCCTTGCAAAGTAAGGAAACCGTTGTCCGTATTCATCATTAAAACCGATATGATCCTTGAGAAATTCAATATGGCGTTCTTCTATGATGGCAGGCGGGACGGCTACCTCCCAATCTGTGTAGGTCAAACTGGCGGCGACATTTTGCAGGAATGGCGAGTTCCCGATAATTGTCTGGAAAAAAGCTTCATCGGGAACCAATGTATGACGAAAAAAGCCGGCATATCTCCTGTCCTCGCCGGCCGCCTCAAGAATATATTGAACGCACTCGCATGTAAGCGCAAACCATTGCGCGCCCGCGTATATCCTAAAAGGAGCTTTTCTTTTTATCCTTAATTTTTTGAATAATATCTCTACAAGGAACTTGGGGTTATAATATTTCGGATTGCGGCGGTCGTAATCGAAATAATAATATTCATAGCGCTCGACGGGCTTGAATAGAACCGGCACAGGAGCAATATCCATATACTCCTTTTTCTTTTCCAGTTGCTTGTAAAGAAATTCTTTGGGACGGACGGGATAATCCACGCCGCTGATCAATATAAAATAGTCTGTGCCGGGCAAATATTCCACACCGTGTTTCATCAAGGCCAAAGTCGCTTCCACCATGCTAAACCCGCCCCAATTGACGTCGATATGTTCGGGTATGACTTTTGCGTTACCGTGACGGGGAAAATAATCCTGCCGGGCTTTTTTATCGATATGGATACGGAAGACGCTGTCCTTGTCGTCCAAAGCGTCTATCAAACGGTCTAAATGGCTGAAATTATCATGAGCCAATATGAGGTAGCAGATCTTCATATCCTGATATTCGGTTTACACAAAAGTAAATAAAAAAAGGTTACTTCGTCCGAAATAACCTTTTCATCTCTATCTCTGTATGTCGATTTCCGCTATCTTTTCCTCTTGGCGCTATCGCCCTTGTTCTTTTCCCTCAATTGTTGCTGTTGAATACGCTGGGCTTCCGCCAGCCGCGCCATAAAGCCCGATTTCTTTTTTGGTTTCCCCTTATTGGCTTCCAGCCTGGCCAGCACCTTGTCTTCATCTATTATATACCTGAACCCGATAGTCAGCAGGATTGTTATCAAAAGAGAAAGGAAGTAATAATATGTAAGGCCCGACGGGTAATCATTCAACATGAAAAGGAAGATCAACGGCATCAGGTACATCATCCACTTCATCCCCGGCATTTGTTGCTGTCCGGTATTGGTCATCTCCATATTGAACTTCGTGTAAATAATATTCGTCACCGTCATCAGGATGCAAAAGATGCTTAAATGCGTTCCGATCAAAGGAATATGATTTTTCCATTCGAGGAAAGAGACCGTGTCGTACGTGGAAAGGTCGGCGGCCCAAAGGAAACTTTGCTGACGAAGCTCTATCGCGTTAGGGAAGAATGAAAACAGGGCAATCAATATTGGCATTTGCAACAACAACGGAATACACCCGCTCATCGGATTCACTCCCGCCCTGTTGTAGAGCGCCATTGTGGCCTGCTGTTTTTCCATCGCCTGCTCCTGTTTCGGATACTTGGCGCCAATCTCTTCCACCTGTGGCCGCAATACCCGCATTTTGGCCGACGACATAAACGATTTGTATGTCAGCGGAGCTATCACCAGTTTTACAATTACAGTCAGCAGCAATATAACGATACCCATCGACATTCCCGTCCCTCTCAACAAATTGAAGATCGGGATCACGAAATATTGATTTACCCAGCGGAACAGCGTCCAACCCAGCGGAACAAGCTTGTCCAGGTCGAGTTGTTTGTTCACATCGTCGATATGACTGTCATAACCTTTCAACAACGAGAATGACATCGGCCCCAGATAATATGTAAAGCCTGCGCTTATAATCCCTGCATTCATATCTACCCTGGCCGGAGCATATAGCGTGGCTTCACTGATTTTCAGATACTCGCTGTTTTCATCTGTGACCAAAACTTTAGAATCAAGAAGGGCTGTTTCAATCTTTTCATCCGCAATCAGGATGGGAGCAAAAAACCGGTTCTTGAAAGCTATCCATTTGGCAGGCTCTTTGACCTCCAGTTGTTCGCTCTTGTCGCTGCCGAGTTCCTCCACATCTCCTCCCACATATTTATAGCAGATATGCGAATAGCGCTGTTCGGTCTTTACGCTTTTCTCCTGCCTGCGCATTTTCTGCGCCCAATACAGTTCTATCACATCAGCTTTATTCCTGTCCAGCATCGGTTGCAAACCAACCAGATTGATATCATATTTCAACATATAGTCGTCGTCCGCCAGCCTGTAAACAAAATCGACATATTGGTTCTCCGCATATGAAAAACGCATGACAAGAACGCTATCCCCCTCCGTCTGAATCGGAGTAAACGCCAAATCATCCGTTCGAAGCGTTTTATTTTGCCTGTTAGTCAAGCGGAGAGAAAATTCGGCGTCATTATTAAACAGGTACAGGGAATCGCCATCATAACGGGAATACTCCTTTAAGCGGGCGCTTACCATTTTTCCTCCTTTTGTGGAGAAAACGATTTCCAGTTTGCTGTTTTCAAGCGTGACAAACTGTTCTGCCTGCGAACCTGTTCGCAATAGATCTATTGCCGAAAGACCGGGATCTTCATCCTGAACCGGAACAGCAAAAAAATCATCCACAGGGTTTTCTTTTTTACTCTCCGGTATTGTATCTTTCAGATCCGCCGGTTCCTTTTCTTTCGCAAGAATTTGCGCTTGCGCTATCGAATCTTGCCGATACTGTTCTTTCCGTTTGGCTTGTTCTTCCGCAGAAGGCCTGCTCAGGAGTGCAAATCCGATGATTACGGCAGCAATGAGTACAAACCCTGTAATCGTATTTTTGTCCATTTATAATTTTTATAAATTTATATTCGTTATTCTTTCCTTTCCCTTATTTTTTCCCGTTGTTTGTAACAGCTTTTACAAAACTGATGAACAGCGGGTTCGGAGACACGACCGTACTATTGTATTCAGGATGGAATTGCACCCCGATAAACCATTTCTTTTCAGGCATTTCCACCACCTCTACCAATCCCGTATCGGGATTTATTCCGGTACATTTCATGCCGTTCTTCTCAAAATCTTCCCTGTAATCGCCGTTAAATTCAAAACGGTGGCGATGGCGTTCCCGTATCAGCTGTTTGCCGTATGCTTCATATACCGCCGAACCTTTCTCCAATTCACACTTGTATGCGCCCAAACGCATCGTCCCTCCCATATTGACGATATTCTTTTGTTCCTCCATCAGGTCAATGACCTTGAACGGCGTGTGCGGATTCATCTCCGTCGAGTTTGCATCCTCCAGGCCCAGTACATGCCGCGCGAATTCTATGACCATACATTGCATACCCAGACAGATGCCGAATGCAGGCACATCGCGCTCGCGCGCATATTTCAACGCGTGTATCTTTCCTTCCAGTCCGCGTTGCCCAAATCCGGGAGCAACAACTATGCCATCCATGGACGACAGTATCTTTTCCACATTCTCGGCGGTCAATTTGTCGGAAAGAATAAAATGCAAATCCAGTTTGCGGTCATTGTATATCGCAGCCTGCAACAACGATTCGTTGATGGATTTGTAAGCGTCGGGCAATTCGACATATTTGCCGACCAAAGCGATACGAACCGTTTCTTTGGCGTGTTTTTTCTTGTCCAGAAAATCGCGCCAAGGTTGCATCACCGGTTTTTCGCCGATAGGCATACCCAGTTTACGCAGTACGATCTCGTCCATATTCTGCGCCTGCATACCCAATGGCACTTCGTATATGGTAGGCACGTCAACCGATTGCATAACGGCGTCCACCTCCACGTTGCAGAATAAAGCCACTTTTTTCAGAATATCTTTATTCAACGGGTGTTCGGTACGAAGCACCAGCATATCCGGCTGCACCCCTTCCGCCTGCAACTGCTTCACGGAATGTTGCGTCGGTTTCGTCTTCACCTCTTTAGCCGCGGCAATGTACGGCACATAGGTAAGATGCACGCAGAGACAGTTTCTACCTAATTCCCAGCGCAGCTGGCGCACGCTTTCTATGAAAGGAAGCGACTCTATATCGCCTACCGTACCCCCGATTTCGGTAATTACAAAATCGTAATCATATTTTGCGCCCAGCATTTTGATGTTGCGCTTTATCTCGTCTGTGATATGGGGAACTATCTGAACCGTTTTTCCCAGATAGTCTCCTCTACGTTCTTTATTTATTACATTCTGGTAAATGCGTCCGGTGGTGATATTATTATCCTTGTGCGTAGCCTGATTGAGGAAACGTTCGTAGTGTCCGAGATCCAAATCGGCTTCGTGCCCGTCGACAGTCACATAGCATTCTCCGTGTTCGTATGGATTTAAAGTTCCGGGATCAATGTTGATATATGGATCCAGTTTCTGGATTGTCACTTTGTAGCCCCTTGCCTGCAACAGTTTGCCCAGGGAGGAGGCTATAATACCTTTACCCAGAGAGGATATGACCCCTCCTGTCACAAATATATACTTCGTATTAGCCACGGCTTCTCGTTTTATATTATAGACTCTAAAAAGAAAACGCAAAAATACAAAAAATATTCGGAAAGCGTTTAAGTTTTAATCAATGAAGCGCTTTGTCTCCAATTATGTTATTTATGATCTACTTTTTTAGAGATGTAATTTCCTGCATACTGAATAATAAAGACCAGTATTACCAACAATATCAATACCATATTCATTATTTTTAAATCATAGCCCACATAGCCGTATTGATATCCCGTTTGTCCCAGTCCTCCGGCTCCGACAGCGCCACCCATGGCGGAATATCCTACCAGCATGATCAAGGTGATGGATGCACAATTTATTATGGACGGCAAGGCCTCGGGTAACAATACTTTTGTTACTATCTGTAATGGAGTTGCACCCATGGCGCGGGATGCTTCTATCAATCCTCCGGGCACCTCAAGCAGGCTGTTCTCTATCATTCTGGCAACGAAAGGAGCCGCTCCCAGACTTAAGGGAACAAGCGCGGCCGAGACTCCAATCGAGGTTCCGACGAGCACACGGGTAAAAGGAATCATCCATACAATAAGTATAATGAATGGAATAGCCCTGAAAATATTGACTGCTGCGGACAAAATTTCATGCAAAACCAAATTTTCCTTGATATGCCCTTTACGCGTCATATAGAGCAAAACGCCCAAAGGTAATCCTATAACAAAACTGAAAAAACCGGAAACAAAAGTCATAATTATTGTCTCCACTGTTCCTTTAAGTAACAAATCGATCATTTCATCAGACATATCCCAATATATTTACTTTTATATTTTTACTGACAAGATATTGAACGGCTAAAGCCTCATTTTCTGCTTTTCCATTGAATTCTATTAGCATGATCCCAAATTTTACAACGCCGATATAATCCATTTGGGCGCATACAATATTGCTGCTCACCTCGTATTGAACGGCTATAACCGAGAGAACGGCGTCAGCCTCCGATTGTTCCGATATTTCCAGTTTTATCAACATGTGCTTCCCTTCCGAAAAGTTTTTTGTCAGTTTATCCTGATAATTTAACGGCGTCCGGATCTTTATGGACGAATCGATGAAATGCCGCGTTAATTCATGTTTTGGATGAGAAAATATTGTCGCAACAGGGCCTTGTTCGATTAGCTGTCCCCTGTTGAGAACGGCCACTTCGTCACAAATCGCTTTCACAACATCCATCTCGTGTGTGATCAGCAGTATTGTGATGTTCATTCTTTTGTTAATGCTTTTCAATAACGAAAGAATGGAAGAGGTCGTTGCGGGGTCCAACGCGCTTGTCGCTTCGTCGCAAAGAAGTATTGCCGGATCATTTGCCAAAGCGCGGGCTATGGCCACACGTTGTTTTTGTCCGCCCGAAAGCTTCGCGGGATAATCGCCGGCCTTATTTTCCAGTCCCACAAAATTCAGTAATTCATAGACTCTTTCCCGAATCCTGTTTTTCGGGACTTTGTTTAATTTTAAAGGGAAAGCGACGTTCTCAAAAACCGTAGCGGAAGCCAATAGATTAAAATGCTGGAATATCATTCCAATATTGCGGCGGGCTATTGTCAATGCCGATGGAGACAGAGCCATCATATCCTCTCCATTCACATATACCTTTCCGGACGTCGGACGTTCCAATAAATTTACGCAACGAACCAGCGTACTTTTTCCGGCTCCGGATTCTCCTATTATCCCGAATATTTTTCCTTTGGGTATTTCCATGGATATATCCGACAAGACGGTTATAGCATTTTTCCTGTCCGAAAATTCTTTTGTGATATTTTTTAATATGATCATCTGATTTTATCAACCATGAGATTGTTTTTATTTTTCAAGTCCTGTCCGGCTAAACCGGATATATTTATGTGAAAATCCTTTTCAGCCACGAATTTTATTAATTTACAAACTTACATAAAAATTAGAGATCTATAAACGCTCGAATAGAAATATCCGGGCGCCGCGTTCGTATTTATAGAGGAAATATACCAATAATAATTTAGCCGGAAATACCGCATTTATGGTATTTACAGTTGACCGAAAACATTCTATTTTTGTATGGAATATGGCTTTATCTAAACGATGCAGGCCTTAAATTCAATTTTTAAAATCAGATTGATTACTTTTGTGTAAAAGATATCAAGACTGTTAACAGTTATTGTTTTCAATGATAAATTAATAGATCTATTGATTGTTCGCCAACCGGAAAATTGTATGAAGATAATAAACCGCATTGCCGCCATATTCACGCTTGTTATGCTGCTTGCTTCTTGTGGAGGCTCAAAAAGGAATGATCCGAACCATATCAAGGCAGGAGTGGCGTCAGGCCCTGAATTTATAATAGCGGAAACCGCCGCGAAAGTAGCAAAAGAAAAATACGGACTTGAAGTAGAGTTGGTGCAATTCAGCGACTATATAATGCCCAATACTTCTTTGGATCAAGGAGATATAGACGTAAATATTTTTCAAACCAGACCGTTTCTCGACGAACAAGTCATGCGTCACGGCTATAAATTTGCAGTCGCAGGCAATACCTTTATCTACCCGATGGCGGCTTATTCGAAAAAAATAAAAAACCTGGATGAATTGCAAAACGGGAGTACAATCGTTATACCCAACGATGTATCTAACAGCGGCAGAGCATTGCTGCTCTTGCAAAAAGCAGGGTTAATAAAAATAAAAGACAGCGTAACCGTTCCGCGACTGGTAGATATTACGGAAAATCCGAAAAACCTGCACATATTGGAACTCGAAGCGCCTCAACTCCCCAGAGTACTGGACGACGCCAAAGTATCCCTGTCTGTGATCAATAATAATTTTGCGGGACAGGCCGGACTTTTACTGAAAGACGGAGTGTTTGCCGAAGACAGGGACTCTCCTTATGTTAATCTTATTGTAGTCCGGGAGGAAAATAAAGATGACGAAAAGGTGAGAAAGTTTGTGAAAGCATATCAGTCGGAAGAAGTAGAAAAAATCGCCGCGGAAGTATTTAAAGGGGGAGCGGTAAAAGGATGGTAAACCCAATGGAATGAACCTGTCCGCAAAAAGTCTGAACTACGGTCTATGTGATTTGCATGATTCGGGGATTAACGGACACAACCGTGAGGACGCTGAAACGTCGGTTCGATCGGTCAAATGCATCCGTTCCATTTAACCGGAGCGTTATTTTTTGCACGCAGCCGACGCGGATCGAACGGATGACCGCAGATCATGGACGATGAGTTTCTATCCCCCGATATAACAAACACGAACAATCCGGTTCGGGCGAACACACAGGGTCGCTCCTACGTGCCGGTTCTTTATGTCCTTTGTGATACATTTTGCGCCCTTTGTGTTAAATGGATTTGACCGTTCTTTTTTTTGCAGTGCGACAATTTGAATTGAATTGTGCATGGATGGTATATGGTAAAAACCTCATTTTTACCTAATTCCAATAAACAAAACAACCTCGGTAACCAATGAGTTACCCCGGACACCCAACCTCATTACATCATTGAAAATAAAGTATATACCGTGTCTGGCATGGTTTTGTGCATGAACGATATATGGTAAAAATGAGGTTTTATGCTCCAAAATTTTTAACGCAAAGAATCCGCAAAATCTGCAAAGGAAATTCTTTGTGTCCTTTGTGATACACTTTGCGCCCTTTGTGTTAAATGAATTTTCTTGCAGTGCGACAATTTGAATTGAATTGTGCATGGAAGATATATGGTAAAAATGAGGTTTTTGCGCTCCAAAATTTTTAACGCAAAGAATCTGCAAAATCTGCAAATGAAATTCTTTGTGTCCTTTGTGAAACGCTTTGTGCCCTTTGTGT
>JAISSD010000276.1 GCA_031273295.1 Prevotella sp. | reverse complement strand
GAATCCAAAACGTAGAAATCGAAAGGTTTGACAAGAAGAGCCGTATGAGGGGAGACTTTCACGTACGGTTCCGTGAGAGGCTTGGGCTGAAATGCCCTTGCCTACTCGACAAACAATGTTCACCCGTTTATTAAAAATCCTGCAGGGATGTATATTTGGCGCTCCTTGATTATAACTATGCGGCAAACGGCGTTGGTAAACATTGTGGCGGGTAATGGAGTACAAAAACCTCATTTCCACCTGATTCCAATAAACAAAACAAACTCGGTAGAGCAATGGAATATCATACAATCCCCCAACCTCTTATGTAACATCCCCCTCAAGTCGCTCATTGAAATGCCACACTCCCCGTGTTACTATTATGCGTGCTGCATGAAAATGATAGGGGACTCATTACCACTCCCGCCCCTGATACTCAAACTCCGTGGTCTCTATACCCTGATCTATTTTCAGCCATGCCCTTTGTGCGGCTATCTTGCGCTGAATTGTCACAAAAAAGTTAGTCGCGCCTGCCGCCCAAAGCAATCATAATGTAATAAAGTAACGTAACCAGGGAGCCGATAGCCGCGACGACGTATGTGTAGGCCGCCCACTTTAATGCGTCTTTAGCCATGCCGTCGTTGTTTATATTTGTCACGCCTGCCGTGTTTAGCCATGCCAATGCTCTTTGGCTGGCATTAATTTCTACAGGCAATGTGACGAAACTGAAGACGGTGGTCATGGCAAAAAGTCCGATGCCTATCCAGATAAGGGCAGGGAATGTCTGAATGAAAATAATTCCCGCCAGAATGATCCATGTCACCCACGATGAGGCGAAACTTACCACAGGCACAAGAGCCGAACGCATTTTCAACGGACTATAAGCATGCGCATGCTGTACGGCGTGTCCACATTCATGCGCGGCTACAGCGGCGGCGGCCACGCTATTGCTGGCGTAGACGCCTTCGCTCAGGTTCACGGTTTTGCTGGCCGGATTATAGTGGTCGGTCAGCATTCCTTGTGTCGACACTACCTGAACGTCGTATATACCGTTGTCGTGAAGCATCTTTTCGGCTACATCCCGCCCCGTCATCCCGTTGGTTAATGGAATTTTAGAGTATTTCTTAAATTTACTTTTCAATACTTGCGAAACCACAAAACTGGCAAGCGCTATTGATCCGATTAAAATCCAATACATATTGTTTCTTTTTAATTGATTTTTATCTATAATAGAAAGAACAAAAAATATGCCAGTAATGTTTGCCGGCACATTTCATTCTTTTTCAATAGTTCAAGAATTTAACTGTCTGATAATTGTTTGCGCCCTGTCAGGCCCCAGCGAAACAATTTTGACAGGCGTTTCCAGCTCTTTTTCCAAAAACGAGATATAGCGATTAAATTCTGCCGGAAATTCTTTTTCTTTTCGCATTTTTGTCATATCCGTTTGCCATCCTTTCATATCCACATAGACGGGTTTGATGCTGCCGTTAACTTCGAAAGGGAAGCCGGTTATTTTACGTCCGTTTATTTCGTAGCCGACACATGCCCTGATGGTATCGAATGTGTCCAGCACATCGCTTTTCATCATTATCAACTGCGTGGCGCCGTTTATCATAATGGCATAACGCAAGGCTACCAGATCTATCCACCCGCAACGGCGCGGACGGCCTGTAACAGAGCCGAACTCGAAGCCGAACTCGCGAAGTTTATTACCTGTTTCGTCTTGCAATTCCGTGGGGAACGGGCCGCTGCCCACGCGCGTGCAGTAAGCCTTGAATATACCGTAGACTTCTCCTACCAACCGGGGCGCCATGCCAAGTCCGATACATGCTCCTGCCGATATGGTATTGGACGACGTCACAAAAGGATATGACCCGAAATCTATATCAAGCATTGTGCCCTGCGCGCCTTCGGCCAGTATTTTCAAGCCTCGTTTTATCGCATTGTTGATATAGTATTCGCTGTCTATAAAAGTAAACTCTTTGATTTTCGCCACTCCTGCAAACCATTCCTTTTCTATGTCAGCCAACGGGCTTGTATCATATCCGTATTGCCGTAGTATTCTCAGATGTCCGGTTTTTGCGGCATTGTATTTTTCTTCGAAATTGTGGAATATATCGCCTGCACGCAATCCGTTACGGCTGATCTTATCCGTATACGCCGGCCCTATGCCTTTGCCTGTGGTGCCGATTTTGGAGTCTCCTTTGGTCGCTTCGTAGCAGGCGTCCAGCAAGCGGTGGGTTGGCAATATGAGGTGCGCTTTCTTCGAGACCAGGAGGCGTTTTGTCAGATCATGGCCGGATACTTCCAAAGATTCGATTTCTTCTTTGAACAAGGCCGGATCAAGTACGACTCCATTCCCTATGATATTAAGATTATTTCCCTGGAAGATACCCGAAGGCACAGAACGAAGGACATATTTTTTCCCTTCAAATTCCAGTGTGTGCCCCGCGTTAGGCCCTCCTTGAAAACGGGCTACGATTTCATAACCGGGAGTAAGTACATCCACTATTTTACCTTTACCTTCATCACCCCATTGCAGGCCTAGCAATACATCTACTTTCATTTCTTTTTAATACCTGTGTTTTTGTTCTCTGTTAATTTATTCTTTTTTTCTTCCGCTTTTTTTACGCGCATGCATTTATTGCATGTGCCATATATATACATGCTGTAATAGCTTGTCTTGAACCGTTGCAGTTTTTTCTGTTGAGCCGGAGTAAAGAGGTTCCCGTTTTTATGCTCTCTTACTTCTCCGCAGTGCAGGCATATCAGGTGATCGTGGTTTTCATTGCCATAAGCCCGTTCGTATTGGGAAACATTGGCTCCAAACTGGTGCTTTACAACCAAACCGCAGTCGAGCAGCAATTCAATAGTATTATATAATGTTGCGCGGCTGACTCTGAAACTGGATTGTTTCATGGCGTTATACAAGGAATCCATGTCAAAATGTCCTTTGGTGGAATAGATATGCTCGAGAATGGCGTATCTTTCCGGGGTTTTACGATGGTTCCGCAGGCCGAGATAGTCCGTGAACTCGTTTTTGACTTGTTCCTTTATTCTTGAATTATCCATAGAAAATCCGATATGAGCAAAAATACATCTTTTTAATAGAATATCGGGCAGTACGGGGTGAAAAATTGAAAATTAAAAATGAAAAATGAATGTTTTCACCGTGTATCCGGCGGATATTCACAAAAAAGAGAACTCTCGCGAGTTCTCTTTTCAGAAAGGAAATCAAAAAGAATATTATAATAATATTCAGGTTAGTATTTGTTTACTCGCGGGTTACCGCCGTATATTTATATTCTACGCTAAATGTTTTTATTTCGCCGCCAAAATCTTTAGCGGTTATTTCAAATGAAACTTTGTCCCGTCCTGCAATTTTATAGGGAGCCAGGTCGAAACAGGCATAACCTTTTACAGGATACCTGCTCGGTTCGTCGCCGTTCATATTGTGCCTGAATTCCAATTTAACAGCGTTTTTATCGACAGACAGGTCCGGTTCGGCAGATACAAGGTTGATCATGTGAGGCGCTTTTTCTCCGGTATTGTATCCGAAATAGAAGTTCAGGTACCCTCCGCCTTCCCATACGGAATATACTTTGACCGGATCATTACCTATGCTGTCCTGTTTCAGCTTGTCGTCAGGCGATATATGGATAACTCCTTTTGTAAGCACATCATAATAATTGTTGAGCCTTATATAATGGTCATAACCATCCTTTTTGTCAGACAGGATGGTATAGTTTATTATGGCCCTGTCGTATTTTGGCCTCAGATTAGGTTCGACAGGAGCCGCAACCCACAATTTTTCACCGTTATCCCGTGTAAAGGAACAAGTATTGTCATCTATCTTTTTCACGGTCACAATATCTTCCCAGTAATTACCAAGAGAATACCCGTCATCGTTGGAACATGCAGAGAATCCTGAAGTCAGAGCGGAAGATAGAATCAGCATTGAAAATAGTTTAATATACTTTTTCATTTCTTTATTCAATAAGTCGGTTGATTAAAATTACTCACATATATAGGATGCACAATTTGCGCGTCATGTTGCATGGGATATTCAAAATAAATGTTAAGGCGCATTGCCTTCCAATCGGAAGGGAAAGCGTTATCTTTTTTGTCTGAAAAATTCTTTCAACAGGGAGGCGCATTCTTCTTCCAGGATTCCTGATATTACGGTTGTTTTGGCGTGCAGTATGTTTGGTGAAAACAGTGAATATCCCTTCTTTTCATCTTTAGCCCCATACGCTATTTTAGATATTTGCGACCAGAGAAGCCCGCCTGCGCACATGGGGCAAGGTTCCAAAGTGACGTACAATGTGCAATCTGTCAGGTATTTCCCGCCAAGGAAGTTTGCCGCGGCAGTAACAGCCTGCATCTCGGCGTGGGCCGTGACGTCGTTGAGCGTTTCCGTAAGGTTGTGCGCCCGGGCGATGATCCGTTCCCGGCAAACTACAACAGCGCCAATGGGGACTTCGTTTTTCTCGAAAGCAATTTGCGCCTCGTTCAGGGCTTGCCTCATATAGTATTCTTCGTTGAGGGTCGTTGTCATCGGCGCATTTCATTTTCGCCAAAAAGCGTGGGATAATCCTGATCCAGATTTTTGAGGACGTGCGCGATAAGGGTTTCTCTACACCAACGTGAACGATTGGCGATCTTGTATTTTTTCATGTAGGAAGAGACAAGCGCATATTCTTCTTCGTTGAGCGAAAAAAGAAGATGTTTTGTTCTATTATTACGTGGTACTTTCTTTTTTTGTTTCATTACCGCAAAAATAAGGACTTATCCGAATATGTGAAAGGATTTCAGGCAGAATATTCTCATTTGTAATTATAGTTTAACCGCCGTCTTCAAAATTGATGCGTAATTGAAACGCATCATTCCACCCTGTTTCATCCCCGTTGTTTTTCATGCCCAGTCCTATCAGCCTGATTTTGGGCGATAGATCCACGTTTTGCAGAAGTTCGAATCCTGTTTTGTAGAAAGTGTCGTAGTCGGTTATCGGCGTTTGGAAAGTCTTGCTTCTCGTGATTGTTTTAAAGTCGGCATATTTTATTTTTAATGTCACAGTCCGCGCCTTGAATTTCTTTTTTTCAATGTCGTGGAATGCGTCATGGGCGACTTCGGCGAGTATTACGGCCAATTCTTCCAAAGTATCCGTATCCTGTTCGAAAGTCGTTTCGGAACTTATTGATTTTCTTGTCCTTTTCGGTTCCACCGGACGGTCGTCTATCGCCCGCGCATTCCGGTAATAAATCTGTCCGGCCTTACCAAAAATGGCGGTTAATTCGTTTTCCGACCGCTGTTTTAGATCCCATCCGGTTTTTATACCCAACTGATGCATTCGTTTGGCCGTAACTTTACCTACGCCGAAGAACTGTTCGATAGCCAATGTTTCAACAAATTGTCCGGCGTTTTTGGGCTTTACGACAAACAAGCCATCCGGCTTGTTATGATCGGATGCTATTTTTGCAAGAAATTTATTGAATGATACTCCGGCCGAGGCTGTGAGCCGGGTGGTTTCGAATATTTTTTGTTTGATCTCCTGCGCTATTTGTGTCGCGGACGGAATGTTCTTGTGGTTTTCGGTCACATCCAAAAAGGCTTCGTCCAGCGACAGAGGTTCAACCAGGTCGGTGTATTCATGGAAAATCTCCATGATCTGTCTTGATATGGATTTATAGACGTCGAAACGGGCCGGGACAAAAATCAAATGGGGGCATTTTCTCAATGCGGTTTTGGAAGGCATTGCCGAACGTACGCCATAACGGCGCGCTTCGTAACTGGCCGCAGCTACGACGCCTCGACTCCCTGAATATCCCACAGCCAGAGGTTTTCCTCTGTACTCCCTGTTATCCCTTTGCTCGATAGAGGCATAGAAGGCGTCCATATCTATATGGATTATTTTGCGCATGCTTCCCGGTCTTTCCAATATGACATTTGACCGCGAAAGATACAAAAATCATTTTTTAGAACCGCCATCTCAAATTGTTAAGGCATGAGAAATAAACAATTTATAACAGGATATGTCGGGATGATTGAGTTTTGCGGTGTTCGCATAGAGTGAAGTTAGCAAGCGGACAATGGCGCTATAGGCAGGCTAAACAAGGGTTTGGAATTTACAACGCAATGAGAATGCGGCCCGATAAACTCCCCCTGAAATCGCGGGAAAATTTGTGTAGATACGATTGTTTTATGTGGGAAACTTTAGTTAATTAATGATTCGTATTTCACATTTCTTTAACAAAATCGTCTGTATATGGAACGGTTTTTCTACCTTTGCAAACAAAAGATATTTAAGATATTCCAAGGATATTATGGAAAGATTAACTCTCTTTATGGCGAGTTGGAATCTCAAGGTAGTTTTAAGAAAGAAAAATTACTGCGTAATATTCGTACCGTATATTTGAAAACGAAGGGTAAATATACTCAAGGGGTTTCTGACCCGACGCCAATAATTCAAGAAAAAGCAGACGATATTATCGAGGATATTGAGAACGGGTTTATATCTTTGGTCGCTGACGCAAACAAATATCAGGAAGATATTTCGTTCGGTATTTCCGTTGTATTGGTTGATGCTTTTATGCGTTGTAAAATTTTGGAAGAACCGCCAAAAGTAAAATGATACTGGGCAAAGATATACATCCGCAAAGAAAGATTTACTATCTTGGAGCCATTGTTATCGAGATTCTAAAATCAACAGATAGCAAAGGAGATGATTTCTTTTCGTTGTATCAGCAGGTGAGTAAGAAAGAAAAGATTTCAATGAATTTATTTGCTTTGACACTGGATTGGTTATTTATTTTGGGGCTTATTGAAAATAAGGGAGAATTGATACAAAAATGTTTTTAAAGTCACTGAAAATAGAGAATGGAAGTACCGTTGTGAGAGATATTCTTTTTCACAAAGGGATTAACCTTGTTATTGACGAGACTAAAACATCCGATAAAAAAGAATCGGGAAATAATGTTGGCAAAACCACGGTAATAAGGCTAATTGACTACTGTTTGGGAGGAAAAGGAGAAAATATCTATAAGGATACTGAATTTGTTCGAAACACAAATACAGAAGTTGAAAATTTCTTGAAGCAAAATAATATAATAATCACATTGTCATTAGTTGATGATCTGGATAAACCTCTTACAGAAATTTGTATAAGAAGGAACTTCCTCTCTCGCAATGATAAAATTATTGAAATAAATGGCGAATCTTGCAAAGCAAAAGACGCCTTGGCAAAAGAACTTAAAAAACGCATTTTTAACTCGGAGGAAGATAAACCCACTTTCAGACAAATTATCTCTAAAAATATCAGAGATGAAAAGAACAGGTTGCAAAATACATTAAAGGTATTGCATGCCACTACAACGAAAGATGAATATGAGCCGCTGTTTCTATTTTGGTTAGGAATAGAACTAAACGCCAATACATATAAAGACAAACTAAATAGAGATAGAAAAGCGGAAGAAAATTTACAAACTCGATTAAGAAAGGAAGGCGCTCTATCAATGATAGAGCAATCGCTTTTGGTAATTGAAAGAAGTATTCGGGAGTTAATAACGAAAAAAGAAACTTTTAATATAAATCCCTCGTTTGAAAAAGAGTTGTCTGAATTGAACCAAGTAAAATTTGATTTAAACAGATACTCAACCGAACTGAGCCGCTTTGAAATGCGGAAAGAGTTAATAGTTGAAAGCAAGAACGAGTTGGAAAGTGAAAGATCCAATGTTAATGTAGCCCAAATCCTTGATCTCTACAATGAGGCAAAAGCATTAATCCCAAATCTCCAAAAATCATTTGAAGACACATTGCAGTTTCACAATCAGATGATTGACGAGAAACTGAAATATATTGTACGGGAATTGCCAGACTTGGACAAAAGTATTGCAGCTATAAAACGGGAGATTAACCTGTTATTGGCAAAAGAGAAAAATCTTACAGCTCATCTGAAAAAAAATGGAGCGGCAGACGACTTGCAGAAGATAATCACAGAATTAAATTCGGAGTTTGAGAAAAAAGGGAAAAATGAGGAACTGAAAAGGCTTTGGGAACAATCAATAAAGAGCGTTGCGGAAATCGACCGGAAACTTGGCCAAATCAATGAAAATCTTAATTCAAAAGACGAATTGATACAGCAACGGGTTGCAAAATTCAACGAGTATTTTTCAAACGTTACTTATAAACTTTATGGAGAACGGGAAATCTTAAGCGCCGACCCCACAGATAAAGGCTATGAATTCAAAATAACTCCTGTTGCCGGAAACCCGGGAACAGGGAAGAAAAAAGGTCAAATAGCGGCGTTTGACCTTGCCTACATACAATTTGCCGATAATATGAATATTAGATGCTTGCACTTTATTCTTAACGACCAGATTGAAAATATCCACGACAACCAAATTGAGAATCTACTTACTGAAATAGTTCTTGAAACAAATTGCCAGTATATATTACCGGTACTTCGAGACAAACTTCCTAATGATATTGAGGTAGCGCAATATGAAGTTTTAACTCTTTCCCAATATGACAAGCTGTTTAAGATTTGAACAAGTCAAATCATTTTTCTATCGACATGCAAGTCCTACGGACTATCCCCGTCCCGAACCCGGACTTTTGGAAAAATAATCATCAAAATATTTGCATGGTTGTATAAATACAATTATATTTGAGGCGTCAATTAAAAACAGACAGGTCCATGAAAGTCTGGAAAGTAAAAGAGATGATCAGTTATATAGAAAGTGATGGCTGGTATTTCGTAACACAAAAGGGTAGTCATCGACAATTCAAACACCCGGCAAAAAAAGGGAGAGTGACCGTTCCCGGAAAGCCAAGTGATGATTTAGATCCAAACACGGCAAAGAATATTTTAATTCAAGCAGGGCTTTTATAAGCCTTGCAAGTAAAAAGATTGCATTATGAAAAAAGTGATAATCACAGTAGGTATAACAGATAATAATTATTCTGCACATGTGAATATTGGGGACGGGATTGCAGTTGCTACCGGAAAAACATTTGATGAACTTAAAACACAAATGGAAGAAGCTGTTGATTTTCATCTGGAAGGGATGCGTGAAGACGGTGATGAAATACCGGAAGTTTTTAATTCGGAGTATGAATTGGTATATCATTTCGATCCGGAAAGTTTATTAAGGCATTATGGCGGTATATT
>JAISSD010000215.1 GCA_031273295.1 Prevotella sp. | reverse complement strand
GCATGCCCTGCCTAACTGACGCATCAGGCTTTTCAATTCGCTGTGCCAGTAACCGCTTTTGCGCCAGCCGGTTATCCGACCGTGTTTTTCTTCCAGTTTACCGATAATATCCAGACATTTCCTGATGCAATCCCATAAAAGATTGTAATCGGTAGGAAAATGAACATTGCTTTCCACCACAAAACTGTCAGTCTTTAACCGCAAAGCTTCCGCCTCTTTTTTTTTGAATACTTCGCCATGGCCGAAACTGACGATCACATCGTTTATCTGTTTCAAGGCTTCATCGTCAAGAAGACTTACATTGTCAACAATCGTCTGGTAAGGAAATGTTATCTCTTCAAAGCCGGGTTCTCTTTCCACTCCCGTCACCTGGCGAACCAGCCTGTTATAGTTTGCGTGAACGTGAAGTTCGTCATAGCTCAACTGCTTTGACAGACGTATTTGCGCCAGTACGAACATCGTCCACAAATCCATCCCCGGACGTCCGGTGCGGGGCTTGCCCGTAATCAGTTTTGCTTCCAGAATATCCAGTATCCGGTTGCGGTAAACAGTATTTTTGTACAACTCGCGAAGAGCGATGACCAAAGCGACCATCCCGTCCCGGCTGCGGGGCGTCGGCGTATCTTCTATTAACAACCGGCCGATCTCTGTTTGTGGCTCGAATCTTTTGCGCATGGTGCGAATCTTTGAATGATTTGGCTTCTTTCTTGCGAACTGTTCCGCATTAACGATGTAAAAACAAGTATTTTACAGCTAACTTCCTAGTTTCTTTGCAAAAAGATTCGTATTTATTTTATACATATATATATCTGTAAAACAGATTGTTATGAGTTTCCGGGCAGACACTATTTAATAACAATTCCTTTGCGATATAATAACCTGCAAATTATGTCAGGGAAATTACCCGAAAAAGGCCGCAGGGGGATTGCAATCCCCTGCGGCCCGAGTATGGTTTACAGCCCTTGCGATGGTCAGCCGATTGTTGCTTGACGCACGGCAAGGCTTCATGACGGCTTGTCAATTGTGCGCCAGCTTCCCGCGCATTATTCAAATTGAAAATGAAACGGACACGCAATGCTTGCGCCAAAGAGCATGAACATGTTGCAAGTTCCATGTGACCTTTAAAAAACAAATTACGTACACATGAAATAACGGCAACAAGTTACGGATCGCTTTGCGCATTTTTCATTCTTGATTCTTGATTCTTGATTCTTAATTAAAAAAAGGTATGATAACACTATTGGACTGGATCATTATAGGAATATTTTGCATCGCCCTCGTCGGTATTGTAGTCTGGGTTGTCAGACAAAAACAAAACGATTCGGCAGATTATTTTTTAGGGGGGCGCGATGCTACCTGGATTGCTATCGGCGCATCTATTTTCGCCTCGAATATCGGATCGGAACATTTGATCGGCCTGGCAGGAGCAGGCGCTTCAAGCGGCATGGCTACGGCGCATTGGGAAATACAGGGATGGATGATCCTTATCCTCGGCTGGGTGTTTGTGCCGTTTTATTCCCGAAGTATGGTTTATACGATGCCGGAGTTTCTGGAAAGACGTTATAATAAAGAAGCCCGGACGATTCTTTCCGTTATTTCTTTGGTAAGTTATGTATTGACCAAGGTAGCGGTAACCGTTTATGCCGGCGGACTTGTTTTTCAACAGGTATTCGGGATTGAAGAAATTTGGGGAATTGACTTTTTTTGGATTGCCGCGATTGGTTTGGTGCTTGTCACAGCGCTTTACACCGTTTTCGGCGGTATGAGATCCGTTCTCTATACGTCTATCTTGCAGACGCCTATCCTGTTGTTAGGCTCTTTGATCATTTTGGTTCTTGGCTTTAAGGAACTGGGCGGTTGGAGTGAAATGATAAAAATCTGCGGCGCGACTCCCGTGAACGATTACGGCAACAGCATGACCGATTTAATCCGAAGCAACAGCGACGCCAGTTTCCCCTGGCTAGGCGCTTTGGTAGGCTCTGCCGTGATTGGTTTCTGGTATTGGTGCACCGACCAGTTCATTGTACAACGGGCGCTTTCAGGTAAAAACCAGCGGGAATCCCGCCGGGGAACTATTTTCGGCGCTTACCTGAAACTCTTGCCGGTGTTCCTGTTTTTGATTCCGGGTATGATAGCTTTTGCCCTGCACCAAAAAACAGGCGTTTTTTTACCAACACTCGACAATGGCATTGTCAACGCCGACGCCGCTTTTCCGACTTTGGTTGCCACGTTGTTGCCTGCAGGCGTGAAAGGTTTGGTTGTGTGCGGTATTCTGGCGGCCTTGATGAGTTCGCTGGCTTCGCTGTTCAATTCGTCGGCAATGCTTTTTACCATTGATTTTTATAAACGTTTCAGACCTGAAACGACGGAAAAGAAACTGGTAAGCATCGGACAAGTCGCCACTGTTGTGATTGTCATACTGGGTATTTTGTGGATCCCTGTTATGCGTAGCGTGGGCAACGTGCTTTATATTTATTTGCAAGACGTACAATCGGTGCTTGCGCCGGGCATCGCAGCCGCATTTCTGCTGGGCGTCTGTTGGAAACGGGCGTCTGCCAAAGGCGGCATGTGGGGATTGATCTCCGGCATGGCGATCGGATTGACTCGCCTGGGCGCCAAGGTGTACTACAGCAACACGGCGGATGCGGGTACCTCGCTGTTCAAATACCTTTTCTACGACCTGAACTGGCTGTTTTTCTGCGGTTGGATGTTCCTGTTCTGCATGCTTGTAGTGATAGTTGTCAGCTTCCTTACGTCGCCGCCGTCAGCCGCCAAGATACAGGGGCTGGTATTTGGCACCGCCACGCTAGAGCAAAGGCAGACCACCCGCGAAAGCTGGAATAAACGGGATATTATCCATACCTGCATCATTCTGGGTATTACTGCCGCTTTTTATATTTACTTTTGGTAAAACAATAAAATTATCATTGGCGTCCACTAAAAACAAGACTTTATAACCCGGTATCGGGATAAAGCATCATCCACGGGGACTTGCCGGAGAGACATATATGAAGTCCCGCCCTGCTATAGCCGTCAGGCCAAGGCTGAAAGCTTTCCATATCCCGGCTAATATATTTGGTGATTTTTTTTTTCGACGGGGAGGCGGGGAGGGAAAAAGGCCGAAGGTCTTTAATGTGAATAACCCCCAATCGCTTCGCTTCATTGGGGGTAGGCACCCCCTCTCCTCTCAACCCCGACAGCGGGTTGAACGGTATTGTACGCTGCCCGTTTAATAATTATGCTATGAAAATAGCCTGTAACGGCATGGACACATCCCTAACAGAATGTTATTTTGAAATCATGCAAAGCGACGAAGAAACAAACGGATTACATTGACAGTCAACGCAGTGACATGCAGGACAAACCATCTGACGGACAAGCTTGAACAGTTCCTGAAAAATTGAAATAAATGCTCTGACACAGCGAATAGACAAGCCGTTCTCCCGTTCGTTGTTGTTGTTGGGATTCACGTTGCTGCTGTTGAAGTTCAGGTTGTACGCGTTCGTCCCGTTGTAGGCTGACGACGACCGGTAGTTGCTTCCCATTCTTAATTCTTAATTCTTAATTCTTAATTCTTCATTCTTAATGATTGAATGTATCCCCGGACGGGACAAGGCCCGAACAGGGATACAGACTGATGTTTATAACCGACGGAAAAAGTCGCTTGTCATCATTTGACAGATAACCGTAACCATCGGCGGACTGCTGAATTTATTAACCACTCTTCTGCCGGCGCTTGCGGCCCGGCAAAACTCCCGGCTCAATTTCTCCTCTGTTTTACACTTTTCGCCCGTGCTGCCAGTAATAACCTGTAACAGTCAGGGTTGTATCCCTGCAAGGCCGAACGCAAGGAGGCCTGTTCCGTTCTGCCGGACTACACATTCCGTACTTGCAAGCATTGCAAGATTCAACCCTCTTGACATATCCCGTTATAAATTGTCTGTTTTCCATTGACCCCGTTCATCATTCTTAATTCTC
>JAISSD010000159.1 GCA_031273295.1 Prevotella sp. | reverse complement strand
CCATGCCGTTGCTGATTAACTTGGGCAAACGTACTTGGCTGAAAGCGCAAGTTACGGTAAGAATAGCGATAATGAATACGTTTATTTTTTTCATTTACGATTTTATTATTTACGATTTACTATTAATTTTCATTTAATTCTGTCCGTAGAGACTGTCTTAAAAGCCAGTCATACCGTGCTTGACACGGTATCTCCTGAAAAATCGCATGTGATAATTCGGAGATTGCGGGTCAAGCCCGCAATGACGGCGTTGTATTTATCATTTACTACTTATTACTTACTATTAACCATTATTTTTCATTCTTCACCTTTCATTCTATCACATGCCGCAGGCATAAAAATTCGGTAGAAAAATGCAGCCCCAATATGTGGCGCACGGGTTGCCGTCCATCCAATGAAAAACCGACCATGCTCCGTGCGCAACATGCTTTTATCGTCATTTTCTACCGAACTTAAATCCCTAACGGGATATTTCTTATTTACTATTTTATCATTTACCATTTTTCACTTTTCATTTTTCACTTTTCATTCTATCACATAGCCGCAGGCATAAAAATTCGGTAGAAAAATGCAGCCCCAATACGTGGCGCACGGGTTGCCGTCTGTTCTATGAAAAACCGACAATGCTCCGTGCGCAACATGCTTTTATCGTCATTTTCTACCGAACTTAAATCCCTAACGGGATATTTCTTATTTACTATTTTATAATTTACCATTTCTAATGTTCTACTTGTTTCGCCTTGCAAAAAATAGCGATTAATTAATTGCCTGTGCGATAGTCTTGTAGCAACAACGCCTTCTTGATGTTTCAACGACACGTTCTTGATGTTTCAACGACACGTCCTTGATGTTTCAACAACGCCTTCTTGCGAATGCAACGACACGTCTTTGCGAATGTAACAACGCCTTCTTGCGGAAACATCATCGGCATGAGGCAATTTTATCATCGGTTACTTGCTCGACAGCGATGCTGCATCCTTGAAGGTTGCCTTTTTTATGGCTTCTTTAAGTTCTTCTGATTCGGAAAACCGAACATTCAGTTTCTTGATTTTCGCGGCAGACACTTCGGCTTCGGTGGCAGAGCCTTCGGTATTTGCCGTAAGGCGGAAACTGCCCAAATTACCCAACTGCACCGTATTGCCGTTGAGCAGCAAATTGGTTACAACTTTCAGCAGTTGCGACACTGCCATTTCTGCTTCTTTAGGGTTCAGCGTGGTTTCGTCTGCCAGCAGTTTGGCGACTTCGCGTTCTCTTACTAATCCTGTGCTTTTCAATACAGGATACCATTGTTTTGGGGCGCTCGGGTCTGCCGGCAATCCCCTTTCTACTTTGTTAAAAAATATTGGCATAATATTTACATTTTTGTTTTTCCCTACTCTGTTTAGGCTTTTCGGTTTTCGCCTTTTGTTATTTTTTTGTCCGTAGGTTGCGATGTCGCTGCACCTACTTTACTATTTACTATTATTTTTCATTCTTCACTTTTCATTTTTCATTTCTTCATGTCGTGCGGGTCAACGTTTGATATTCTATTGACGTTTTGTGCTCCGCACTTTTGCTATTGCTGTTTTCTTTGCTACTAAGGTTACTTGAATAAATAAGGTTTTTTTAATTCTTTTTATCATTAACCATTATTTTTCATTCTTCATTCTTAACTTTTCATTCTTCATGTCGTGCGGGTCAACGTTTGATATTCTATTGTCGTTTTGTGCTCCGCACTTTTGCTGTTGCTGTTTTCTTTGCTACTGAGGTTACTTGAACAAATAAGGTTTTTTTAATAATTTCATCATTAACCATTATTTTTCATTCTTCACTTTTCATTTTTCATTCCTTCATGTCGTGCGGGTCAACGTTTGTGTTTCTATTGACGTTTTGTGCTCCGCACTTTTGCTGTTGCTGTTTTCTTTGCTACTGAGGTTACTTGAATAAATAAGGTTTTTTTTAATTCTTTTATCATTTACCATTATTTTTCATTTTTCATTCTTAACTTTTCATTCTTCACTTTTCAGGGGATACCGTGTCAAGCACGGTATGACGGCGTTGTATTTATCATTTACCATTATTTTTCATTCTTCATTCTTCACTTTTCAGGGGATACCGTGTCAAGCACGGTATGACGGCGTTGTTTTTATCAGTTATCATTATTTTCCATTCTTCATTTTTCATTCTTCATTTACCATTGTATCATTAACCATTACCATTAATTTCTTTTTATAAAAAAAAGGGCTGCCGCTAAGCAGCCCTTCTCCAAATAAAACAAATCAACTTTTAATCAATGTAAACCAAAACATCATTTTTGTTGGTTTTTATTTTTAATAGCCAGGGTTTTGAAAAGCCTCTTTTTCAGCCTCGCTTATGTCCAATCTGTCCATTTGTGCCTGCGGAATGGGACGTAGATAATGGAACGGTTGGATATTACGAACGTATGTATGTGGAACATGGAAGTCCTTCGAAACATTTGTACCTGATTCAATTATTCCGCAAATTTCATAAGTACCTGCAATTTCTTCCCATTTTTGCGTGCGTGCCAAGTCAAACCAGCGGTAGCCTTCGCCGAAAAATTCGCGAGAACGTTCTTCCAGAATATAATTTAATGTAATATCTGTCGGAGTAGCGGCTATCATTGCTGCGCTGTTGTCTTCAACTTTTGCGACGTTTCCTGCATTATCCCAGCGCCATTTGCCTGCGCGTGCGCGAAGTACGTTAACCAATTCTCTTGCGCTTTTGCCTGCTGTTGGAGTCGCGCCTTTTACAACCGCTTCGGCTGCCACAAGGTATAATTCAGAGAATTTGGCTATGTCAAACGGACGGCAGGTAGAGCCGTTAGGTGATCCCAATCCTGTGCCGTTGTCGGTACGGTAGGTTCCGATTTTCCAAAGCCCTGGATAAAACTGACGGTTGATGCCTCGTGGCGAAATTACCCAATCCGCTCTTCCCGGAATTGCGCCGGCAGCGATATTACTCTTAACGTATTGATTCATTACACCCTCATAGTAAGTGATAGAACCTGCCAGAGATTCATCAGGTAAGAAAGTGAGTATAGCATCTCCCAATCCGAGATTTATGCCCACTGCTCCGATGCTGTTGTCGCCCGGATATACAGGCAAGCCGTTAGCATTATATAGAACAGGCGTACTATTATTTTTTTGCCAATTAGCGCGATAAACGGTTGTAAATGTGCCGTCATAACGTGAATCGTTGGTCTTATCAGCAAAAGTATTTTCAAATACGCCGATAGGAGGAGCCATACGAGTCCATGGGCGACCACCCCATTGGGCGGCTTCGCGAGGAACAGAACTTACATTATAGTCGCCATTGCCACCGGGAGTGGCTGAACTTCTAAGACTCTCCATCTGCGCTGTTACCATCCAGCATGCAAAGTTATCGGGCGCTCCTCCGCCTGCGTAACCAAAGTCTGTATCACCGTTAAAATACTTACTTGCATTGGT
Organism: Prevotella sp.; assembly: GCA_031273295.1. Classification (GTDB taxonomy): domain Bacteria; phylum Bacteroidota; class Bacteroidia; order Bacteroidales; family Dysgonomonadaceae; genus Dysgonomonas. Next base: position 9,530 of record JAISSD010000159.1, on the reverse strand, counting down.
GTGGTCTGCAAACAGCAAAATTTCGGGATTGCGGTCATTGGATGCTACATGTACATCGTAATATGTGGGCTGCAGTCCGTGAAAAGGACCAGGATTATCAATCGCTTCTACTGCTACGTTATATGCTTGTTGGAAATACCATGCGGCATCGTGTCCATCAGGGTCGGTGCGCGGACATTCTGGCCACGTAGGAATATTATTAGGATTTTGCAACCACCAGCCGTAGGTAAGATAAGCCTTAGCCAGATAGAGGCGAGCAACTGTTTTTGCAACTGTGCCTGTTAGACGTGGTCTATCAGGCAGGTCTATTATAGCCTGTTTCAAGTCGGGAAATATACATATAGTATATACTTCCGGCACAGTATTGCGCGTTGACACTCTTGAGGGGGTTACATTAAATTTCAACACTCCTCCTCCCAAATCAAGCGGCACGCCGCCGAAAGTTTGCACTAAATAGAAATAGTCGAATGCGCGGAAGAAACGGGCTTCTGCTATCAAAGATTGATCTACGCCTGCGGCTTCGGCATTTTCGATAATGCCGCTGGCAGTGTTGATATTAGAATATGCAGTACTCCAAAGCACATCGGCGCGGCTGGTTGATGGCGACATCGTTCCGCCGCTGGTCATGTCGGCATCTTTAAAGTTTGCATCGGCAGAGGCTGCCCAAGTATATTCATCGGTACCGGTAAGGGTGATGTTGTAATAATAGCCCTGTCCAAAAATGTAACGTAAGTGAGCGTACATTGATACTAATCCCCCTAAAACGCCTTGCTCGGTTTTGAAATATCCGGGTTCGTAAATATTGCGCGGCTGTTCGTCAAGAATATCCGAACATCCCATAGAAAGGAACATACTTATTATTATTGTTCCTGTTAAAAATTTTGTACGTATATTTTTCATGATTATATATTTTATCTGTTAAAATGTTAAATTAATACCAAACAAATAGTTGCGTGTGGACGGCGTGTTGGTGCCTATGATTGGGATACGTGAAGCAACTACAGCGCCTGTTGCTTGATATTCATTACCATAAGAATTTGTTTCGGGATCCATGCCTGTTTCATTATTGTATGGTGAGAACAATACAAACGGGTTTTGTACAGTAGCATAAACACGCAGATTTTGAATACCTAAATTTTTAATTGCTTGTTGATTGAAGGTATATCCCAAAGTAATGGCGCGTATCTTCAAATAAGAAGCATCGAACCGTGACAGGGTACTTAAGTATTTTGGATTATTATTGTCCGAGATACCACCGGGTTTTGGATATTTGGCTCCTGTGTTTTCTTCTGTCCAGTAATCCACATTTATCTGTCCTCTGCGTCCATTCAGCATATTGAGATAACTGTTGGCGGAATAGAGTGAACTGACAAGGATACCGCCGCTTTTGAAAGCGCCTACAATGGTAAGGTCAAATCCTTTATATCCCACGCGGGTATCGAAACCGCCCTGAAAGTCGGGATCCACTTCTATTATTTGACGATCGAGTCCTCCCCCATCCATTTCTCTGGTTGGTATGCCATTGTCATCGTAGTCGCCAAGATATTCTATCTTAATCATACCTACGTTTCCTTGCGGTTCAAGTTTCTTAAATACATCTTGGTCATCGGTAGCCTGCCACAGTCCAATATATTTTGGACCATAAATAACATTGAGTGGACTGCCTACAAACCATGCATTGCCAATATTTTGTTTTTCACCTGATGCCAGTTCAACAATTTTATTCTTGTTGGTATAAAGGTTGATACCTGCTGACCAAGTCCATCCATTGTGGTTGTCTAATATCACGCCGTTGAGCGAAAGTTCAAAACCTTTGTTTTGAGTTTTTCCAACGTTTGCCATGTAATTGTTCACGCCTGATGTGTAGGGTAAGTCCACTTGCAACAATAGATCTTTTGTATTGGTTACATAATATTCAAATGTACCCGACAAACGGTTTTTAAATAAAGAAAAGTCCAAGCCGTAGTTCCATGTGGTAGAATATTCCCATCCTAAATTGTTATTCGGCAGTTCGCTCACATAATAACCTGTATCGAATACGTCGTCGCCGAAGTTATAAGGTCTGGTATCCAAAAACCCCAGCGTCCTATATGGCTGAACAGCCTGATTGGATGTTTCTCCATAACCTACGCGTATTTTAAGAGAATTCAGCCAGTCAACATTCTGCATAAAACTTTCGTTTCGTATATTCCATCCAGCAGATACAGCAGGATAGGTGTGCCATTGATAACCGGGAGCCAATCTTGATGAAGCATCTGCGCGGGCAGTAAGCGACAACATATAACGATTGTCATACGAATACATCACACGTCCCATCCACGACATTAAGCCGCTCTTCTCATATCCTTGTGTGTAGCGGTCGGGACTAATTTCAAATGGTTCGGAAGTCTGTCCAAGATTATACCATTGAAAATGTTCTGGAACACCTCTTGCACTCACCTGCGACCGATTGTACATGGTTTGTTCGGCGGAGTACAGCGCTACTGCGTTCACCTGATGCTTTTCTGCAAAGGTGCGGTCGTAGATTATCAGATTTTCAATCGCCCAGTTGGTTGTCCACGAATTATTGATAGATGCTGATGAAAGAACGCCATCAGATGAACTGTTTATTCCTTGTCCTGTATAACTGCCGCCTGTTGTGGTGCGGAAGTTCAAACCCAAGTTGAGTCGATATTTTAAACCTTCTACCCATGGAACTTTCACTTCGCCGTAAATATTGTTATAAGAACCGAAGCCTTTGGTTTGACTAAGCATACGGTCTTTATTAGCTTCAACTATATCTCTGGTATAAGTCCATTGATTCGCATCTTCCGGCATATTAAACCTTGTTTTCCAAGTACCATCAGGATTATACGGATCTACAAGAGGAGTCGCCTGTAATACACTGTACATTGAACCCGTACTGGGACTTTCGGTTACATTGTAGTTGTTGTTTGTAACAAAGCCAAAACGGAAATATTTGCCTATTTCCAAGTCAAGACTGCCTCGCAACGAAATACGAGTATATTGTTCTATAGGTACTACGGCTTTATCGTTATAGTAGCCCGCGCTGAAGTTATAAGCGCTATTCTCCCCGCCGCCTGAAATGCCTATATCGTGGCTTGTTACCATGCCTGCTTCTATAAATAAGTCCTGCCAGTCGGTATTTGTAGCGGTTTCGTCTGTTGAATTTCCGTATCCAATATATTCCCGCATCTTCGCAAAAGTAGGTCCGTCCATCATGTCATATTTAGCAAATATATCTCTTATGCCATAGTAGCCATTGTAGGTTACCTGCGCTTTCTGTCCGCGTGTTCCCTTGTTGGTTGTTACCAAAATAACGCCGTTGGCTCCGCGAGAACCGTAGATAGCAGTTGCAGAGGCATCTTTGAGTATGTCAATACTCTTGATGTCGTTAGGGTTAATGTCGCCTATGCTTCCTGCAAATGGAATACCATCGAGCACAACAATAGGGTCGTTATCAGCAGTAAGCGAACGTTCGCCGCGAATACGTATTTGCATTTCAGATCCGGGCTTTGTGGATGTTTGCGTCATTTCCACGCCGGCAACTCTACCCTGCAATGCTTGCGAGATATTTGTCGCTGCCACGCTGCGCATGGCATCTCCGCCAATAGAAGCCACCGAGCCTGTAACGGCTTCTTTTCGTTGAGTACCGTAACCAATAACTACGGTTTGTTCAAGTTGTAAAACATCTTCTTCCAGCGCTACATTAATGATGTCGCGAGAGCCTACGGTTTCGGTTACGGTTTTGTAGCCGATAGAAGAAAATACTATAACAGCATTAGCATCAGGAACTACTACCGAGTAGTTGCCCGTTTCATCTGTCATTGCATACCTATTGGTACCTTGCACCAATATAGTTACAGCCGCCAAAGGTTCGCCATTGCTGGTTACTTGCCCTTTGACCGTAATTCCGCCTCCAGTTTGAGCAATCAAACCCGAAGGCATCAAAAACAACATGCAGGCAACTACTTGTAGTAGTCTCTTTAAGCCTGTCTTTTTTAGTTGATTTAAATCCATAATTTTTATTATTTTTGTTACACAAAATTTAGATAAATTCACAATATTTTATTTAGATTAACTGTTAATTTCATTTTCCAAGTGCAAAGGTATTATATATAGGTATATGAATATGCAAGAAAATGAAACAAAAACCTTTCCGTAGGATACTACACGTTTTCAATTTGTAACAGATTGCTTTTTCTACGTTACATCATAATTTGCCGTTTATCGTAATATCATGAAAATAAACAAAATCACCTTTTTTGCAAAAAACGGCTCTTGTTAATGATTGTAAAAATATTATTACTTTTGAAACCAGAATTAAAATAGTGGTTAATGATACAATGATAAATTAAGAATGAAGAATGAAGAATGAAGAATGGAGAATTAATGAGGTTGGAGGGGCTATATGACTCCATGCTACCGAGTCCCCAAGCGATGAATCGCCACCCGCAAGAAGTAACTGGAAAACAACACCTTAGCGGTTTGCCATAAATTTAGTTACATAGAAGGTTGTTTTGTTGGAAAAATCAGGTGGAAACGAGGTTTTTTACCATATACCATCCATGTACAAAACCATGCCGTGCACGGTATAAAACAGGTATATGCGGGTTATCTGGCGGCGTACAAGTTATTTTGTAGCCTGCATCGTAATCGCAAGTAATAGTAAATAGTATTTGAAGAGTATTCTCAATTATTTTACGTACTTTTGCACTCGTGAAAAACAGAATAATAATTCATGTAATATGTTTGATATCTTACATCACAGTGATTTAAATATAAGGTCGGTAGAAAAGGCATTTTCAAAAACGCTCAAACAACTGCAAACAGGCGATTTCAAAGGGGCGGACGTCCGTAAAATGGTCAATACGGGATTCTACCGCGCCCGTTTGGATATTCGCGACAGCCTCCTGTTTAATTTCGTATCGTACGAAAATCAAAAGTATATCCTGCTTCTGGAAATCATTAAAGACCACAATTATGCACACAGTCGTTTTTTACGCGGTGCGTCTGTCGACGAAAGTCGTTTTGTGCCGGTCGACGCTCCCGAAAAAGAAGCGAATAATGTGTCTGCCGAATTAAGTTATCTCAACAAAAAACGCAAAGCGGTACATACTTTAAATAAATTTATTTCGTTCGACGATTTACAACAGTCGATATATACTTTACAACCCCCGTTGATTATTGTCGGTTCGGCAGGAAGCGGTAAAACAGCGCTCGTATTGGAAAAACTGAAAAGTCTGAACGGGAATGTAGCCTACATTTCATTGTCGAAATATTTAGTTGATAATGCATCAAATATTTACTATTCGTCGGGATACGACAACGAATTTCAGGAAACGGATTTTCTGTCGCTCAAAGACTATCTGGCGCTGTGGCAAAAACCTGAAGGACGGGAAATAGAATTTAAACGATTTGAAGGCTGGTTTAATCGTTATGCACAGTCGGTTAAAATCAACGAACCGTATCGCGTGTTTGAGGAATTTAAAGGCGTCATTACCGGTTCTCCGATACATGCCGCATGGCTGTCGAAAGAGGAATATTTGGAGTTGGGAGTCAAACAATCTATTTTTTCACTGCAGGAAAGAGAACGCTTGTATCCGTTGTTTCTGAAATATACGGACTGGCTCAAAGAAGAAAAAATGTATGACAGCAATATCCTCTGCTATCAGTATCTGGAAAAAATACAACCCTGCTACGATTACATTATGGTCGATGAAGTTCAGGACATTACCAACATCCAGCTGAAATGTATCCTTGCTTCGCTCAAACAAAAATCGCATTTTATCCTTGCCGGCGACAGTAACCAGATTGTACACCCCAATTTCTTTTCGTGGAGCAAGATCAAAACCTATTTTTACGAAGAGAGCGACAACAAAAACAATCAGATTAAAATACTGCAAACCAACTACCGGAACAGTCTTGACGTGGTGGAGCTAAGCAATAATCTGCTGAAAATCAAAAATACGCGGTTCGGATCGATCGACAAGGAAAGCAACTATCTGATTGATACGGTCAGCAAAGAAAAAGGCGAAGTTTTGCTCTATGCCAATGACGATAAAAAGAAGAAGGAACTGAATCGACGTACACAAAACAGCACGAAATATGCCGTAATTGTTTCGGACAATGCTCAAAAAGCCAAAGCTGCGCAGTTTTTCAAAACCCCGCTTGTCTTCAGTGTTCAGGAAGCGAAAGGATTGGAGTATGAAAATGTAATTCTGACCGATTTTATATCCGGTCACGAAGCCGAATTTCGAGAAATAATTGCAGGAGTAACTGTCGAAGACCTTCGTCAGGAAGAATTACGCTACAATCGTGCAGGAGACAAGCACGATAAAGACGCCGAAGTGTACAAGTTTTATATTAACTCGTTTTATGTTGCTGTTACTCGTGCCGTCAAGAACATTTATATCTTCGAGCAAAGAGCCGATCATCCGGCATTGAAGCTCCTCCGGATGCAGGAAAGCAAGAGCGATATTCAGGTCAAGGAAGTAAAATCGTCGCGGGAAGAATGGCTCGACGAAGCAAAACGGCTTGAAGAACAGGGAAAATACGAACAAGCCGAACAAATACGGGCAAAATATCTTGGGTATGAATATATCAGTCCCGAACAATTGGAAATAATTAAAACATTGGCGCTTGACCCTGCAAAAAAAGAAGCGGAAGTAAAACGGGAACGTAAACAACTGTTCGCCTATGCGGTCAATCATCGACAATACGACTGGGTGAACGAATTAGCCAAACTGCAATTTATGCGGGCGATTCTGTATATGAAGGAATTGCGTGCCGATCGCAAAGAATACGATAAAAGTCTGCGTTTGGGGTATAAATCCAAAATAATGTCCTTTATACAGAAATACGGGGTGGATTTCACTTTGGAAAACGGGGTTTCGGGTTTGATGCTGGCATTATCGTACGGTCAGACGGAACTCTCGCTTGAATTGCACAAACAGGGAGCTTCTCTTTTGCATACCGACGATCAAGGACGTCTTCCCGTTGATTATTTAATGGATAGCTATATCAAATACAAAAGACTTAAGCAAAAACAATCGCTTGCCAACGAACAAACCATGATAAGTTGCTGGGAAAAAATGCGTCCGCAGGCAATTGTATATGAATATAATAATCGACAATTCCGTATTGGTTCGCACAGCATGTTGTTTTTTCTCCTGATTCTGATGCGTAACACAGCCGACAGTCAGCGTTCAAGAGCCATATACCAACCAAACCGGACAGCAGAAAAAATAGAGACGGGAGCTTTCAATATGTCTGATTTGGAACAATTTACCGCGATGATGCCCGACGAAATTCTTCCTCCTTACCGCAAAAGACGATCCTATATCAACAGCATCATGGCGATGAACGAAAAAAACAAAGATTCATCCTACAGCAAGGCTATCTTCATACGCGTGCAACGGGGATGGTATATCCTTAACCCGATGATTGTATTCTGATTTCGCATCAGTGAACAAGATGCGCAATGACAGAACAAAATTCAAGTATGCATAAGATTTGTCCCGTTCGGCAAAGGGTTCTTTGCGTATTGTTTATAAATAGTGTCTGTTCGAAAAATTATAACGATCTATTATCCAGATATATGCATAAAATAAATGTGAATCTTTTTGCAAAGATATTATGAAGTTGTCTGTAAAATACTTGTCTTTACGTTATTATATTTCCCGCTGCATACTTTTGTGCATAAATATTATATATATGGAATTCATATGCTCATGCGTTTTTTACCATATGCCTTCCATGCACAAAACCATGCAGGACACGGTATAAAAGAGTACTAACTATTTTTTTTGTCTGTACGGGGGATATTTTGAGAAGACGGGAAAATGGAATAAAAACGCTCTGTCATTCGGGAATGTACTCCAACAACTCTGCCAGTTCTTTATCTGTTAAGGTTTCCTTTTCCGACTTGTCGTATATGGCGAGCAGATAAACTGTAGAGTCCTTGACCGCAAAGTTGGTAATAATACGTCCGCCGCCCGATTTGCCTTTCCTTTTTGAGGCAATAGCTATACGGATTTTAAAGCGCCGGTTACCCAATGGAATACCCGATTCGGGATGTTCCGCGAGTTTTCGGGACAACTCCCGAAGCTCGTCTTTAGCGATGCATACTTCTTTACCAGCCTTTTTGCCTGTCGTTCGAACACTTCAAGGGATTTTACGCTATAACTCATTCAGAAATTCTTCCACGTTGCGGGCTTTCTTTTTGCCTGCCCTGATCAATTGCATTTCTTCTACGGCTTCTCTCACTTCCGACATCAACTGCGCCTTGTCGTCGGCAAGCATTCTTACTTTCACGTATGAAATGTGATTTAAGACCTCCAATAAGGACGGCGCTTGTGCATCGGGTATGTCTATCAATACTTTCATTATACTTACTTTTATTTTTACATCGCAAAGGTAACGCTTTTTTCGATATGCTGTGTAGCGCCTGTCCGAAAACTCATAATGATCTATTATACAGATGTATACCGGCAAAGGACCATTATATTTGTATTATGTCGGGTTTAGGAGTACAAAAACCTCATTTTTACCTGATTTTTCCAACAAAACAACCTCGTAGAGCAATGGAGTCCCCCCAACCTCATTAAAAAATAAAGTTTTCTATCAACATTCCGGGAAGATTGAGTTTTGCAGTGTTCTATTTCCGGGGATGTCGCACTGCAAGAAAAAAGAACACCAAATCCATTTAACACAAAGGGCACAAAGTGTATCACAAAGGACACAAAGTATATCTCCTCAAAGAACACAAAGAATTTCCTTTGCGGATTTTGCGGATTCTTTGCGTTAAAGATTTTGGATATGCTATGCCGATTCGGGATATGGAAGACTTTCAGCTCTGGCTTGGCGGCTATATGGCGTTGGCAAACTTGTATCATGTCGGGTTTAGGAGTACAAAAACCTCATTTCTACCTGATTTTCTTAACAAAACAACCCCGGTAGCAATGAGTTGCCCCAGATGCTCCAACCTCATTACTTCATTCTTTTTCACCTCTATCCTGTTCCACAATCCCGATTCTTGCGTCGCGGGCCAGAAAGAAACCGGAGTCCTGTTTCTGGCGGGAATACGATATAAAATGGCGGAATTTAATAACTGATATTTTGAAAAAAATCAGTCAATTTGTAATAAATAAGAAACTTTAGTGTTTAATGCACCAATAATATTACAAATATAGTCATTATCAGGGAGATTACAACCTCTTTGCGGCGTTTTTTTTGAGGAACAGAGAAGTTTTTTCAACGGGTCCGGTTAAATCCGGAGGGTTGATCCCGGTACTGTTGCAGGCGTTTAAAGAGAGTTTAATTAAGTTATTTGAAATGGTTTGCAGTGAATAGTTTGTCTTTTGTCCGGGTTTTGCGGATCGCCACCGTTGGTTTTCTTTTGATCTCCTGTTTGATCTCTTGCGGGGTTGACAGGGACGAGGCGTGTCCCGGGGTGCGGCTGGAGTACCGTTACAACCGGGAGAACACTTCCGGGGAGAATCTCCTGTCGCAGTATGTCCGTACCATAG
>JAISSD010000114.1 GCA_031273295.1 Prevotella sp. | reverse complement strand
CTGATTCAAGACTGACAGTCAATTGACAATCCATAGAATTTACGACACGGAAACAAGAACGATATATACCGACTCCATGCTTTCGTATAATTATGAAAGCCGATGCCATGTTGACCCGGATCAGGGTGGTTATTGATACTGAACAATTATTTTTTAATCCCTGAATTGCTGCGTTTTGTACCGGAATTTGCATAATAATAAAAAACTTTCTATCTTTGCAGAACGTTTATTCTGTTTTTTTTGATATGAATACATATAAGAAAGATACAAAACAGCATATTATAGAAACTGCGTTCCTGCTCTTTATGGACAAGAGCTATAAGGCGGTTACATTAAAGGACATTATCCGGGAAACGGGATTGTCCGCCGGCGCTTTTTATCATCACTTCGAGAGTAAAGAACAACTTTTCAAGGAGATAATCGACCGTTATTTATTTAGCATGGCAGGAGGTATATATGCGTATTGTCCGAAGAATTCGCTTTGGGATTTTATTCAGGATACGTTGAGTGATATGGATAAACTGTCTGAACAGTTAGGCAAACATTTAATGAACGAGGGTGGAATGAATTATCTGACGCTCATGTTCGAAGCGTTCAAGTTATTCCCCGAAGCACAAAAGAAAATCATTGACCTTCATAAATTGGAGTTTGCTTCATGGGTCGATATCATTGATATAGCCAAATCAAAGGGAGAAATCAAATCGACGGTTCCTACCGAATTGCTAGCCCGCATGTTTATATATCTGCCTGACGGCTCGTATATGAATTTCCTGATTGACAGAAATATGGATAAATACAGATTCGGCGCGCGAAAATTATGGGAAGGATTGTATGACATGCTGAAAAAATGATCTGTTTTAATCCGGCAAATTTTTTTGAAAAAACAGAACATTTGTTTTGTTTTCAAAAAAGTGGTACCTTTGCGCAATAAAATTCAAATAAAACGACAGGACAAAAATATCTGTTATATGAAGCAAAAGAAACAACAGGTTATCCCCATACACCGAATGGGCGCCCAAGCGTCGCTCGGTATGGAATTCAGCTACTTTGACATTGATAGTGAGAATGAGTTTGCTGCAGGCATAACAGGTTCAGATAAAAATATGGTTCACAGGGATGACTATTATCTGTTTATGTTTCTGACCACTGAAGAAGTTTTCCTGACTGTTGATTTTGAAGAGGTGCGAGCTGTGGGCGATACTGTGTTCTATGTACGTCCCGGTCAGGTGCATGGGGTACCGACACATTTCCGGAAAACCGAAGGATGGTTTTTAGCCATTGATTCCATGCTGGTTGAAAAAGAGTACAGGAACACTTTCGAGGGGCAAATTCTTGTGCCGCGACCGATTACTTTGGATGCCTCCGTTTCGGCGAGAATGAGCGAAACCGCCCGTTTGCTGCACGCTACCATGCAGGCTAAACCGACGGCGTTCAGCAACGGAATCATTTTAAATCTGGTCAATGTATTCATTGGAATAATTGCCGAGCAGTATGCCGGCCGGCAGGAAAATTTACTGCATCTCAAATCCCGGTCTGCGCTGATTACCTATCAGTTCAAGGAATTGCTGTCCGGAAATTTCAAAACGTTGAAAAGTCCAATTCAATACGCCGAAGAACTGAACTACTCGCTTTCGCACCTGAATGAATCGGTAAGGAATATCACCGGATTTCCAATAAGTTACTGGATACATCAGCAGGTGATTATGGAAGCCAAACGCCTGCTTTACTACACCGACATGGATGTAAGAGAGATTGCCTTTTCTCTGGGCTATGAAGACCATACCTACTTTTCCCGCCTGTTTTCCAAAGTCGCGGGAATACCGCCCGGCGCATTCAGACGCAAATTCCGCGAATAGTCTAACCATTTCCCTGCTTTCGCTATTTCCCGGTATGTCGCAAGGCTGTAATTTTGCAGTCGTAAAAAAAAAAAATGAATACATTGTATATAGTTTCGGCAAGCCTGCTACTGCTCTGGATTCTCGGCGCTTTGCACAGAAACAGGCGAGCGAAAAACAGGATAATCCGCGTGGTGGAGGAGAATTGCACGGGCTGCGGACTTTGCGTTAAAAGATGCTCCCGCCGCGTGTTGGAGATAACTGTCGATGAAAACGGAAAACACGCCGTGTTGAAAAAAACCGACAAGTGTACTGCCTGCGGCGACTGTATTCCGAAATGCAAATTCAACGCCCTTGAGATGGCGGAACGAATCCGGTAAAAAATAATGAACAAAAATCTGGTGCATATTTACATTTTGGGTTTTGCCGTTGCAACATGCGTCATCTTTGGAAGGTTTATCATTTGTAAAATCTGTCCATTCGCATTTTTGCAGGATTGGCTTTTTAAAATACCGTTCCCCTTTAAAAGGAAATCGCTGAAAAGCGACAGGTATCTGCGATGGATAAAATATGCCCTGTTGGGTTGGATGATTATCTCCGGCGTGATGACGGGTTTTGAACGCGGTGATACGGAATCGGGCATGTCAACGGCAAGAGTAGTGAGTTTCGCCGTTTTCATCATCCTGTTCATCATCCTGCAACGCCCGCTCTGTAAATATTTATGTCCGTACGGAGTGCTGTTCGGTCTTTTCAACCTGATTTCCTTGTACAGATACCGGATGGACATGGATAAATGCACGAAATGCGGACGGTGTACGAAAAAATGCAAAATGGATATTGCCGTTTATAAATCGCCCAATCAACCGGAATGTGTTCGCTGTAAGGACTGTATCAAAACATGTCCTTTCAAGGCGATAAAAACGGAGTATGGAAGTAGAAAAATAAAAAGTAGCAGCAATTAAAATAAAAAAAACAGTCTTATGGCGCATAATCATCACGGACACAATCACAGCCACGCTCATAATCACTCGCACGGCGGAGGCGGAAACATCGGCATTGCTTTTTTTCTTAATTTATCCTTTACCGTCATTGAACTTGTCGGCGGTATTTTTACCAACAGTATCGCCATTATTTCAGACGCGGTGCACGATTTTGGCGACAGTTTGTCGCTTGGGCTTGCGTGGTATTTTCAAAAGTTGTCGAAAAAAGGAAGCTCCAGACAGTATTCCTACGGGTATAAACGTTTTTCGCTATTAGGGGCGATTATCAATTCCGTTGTTTTGGTTGTGGGAAGCGTCTATATTTTGTCGGCAGCAATACCCCGCCTGTTTTCGCCGCAGGAAACCAATGCGCAAGGCATGTTTATACTGGCAATTTTGGGAATTGTTATCAATGGCGCGGCGGCGCTTCGTACCCGTAAGGCTAGTTCAATTAACGAGCGGGTGGTTTCGCTCCATTTGCTTGAAGACGTATTGGGTTGGGCGGCGGTTTTAGTCGGTTCCGCCGTTATGTATTTTACGGGACTTACTGTCATTGACCCGATACTGTCAGCGCTTATCGCTTGTTTTGTGTTGTTTAACGTATTCAAAAACATCAGGCAAGTATTGCCGGTTCTGTTGCAGGGTGTTCCTGCGGAAATTGAACCGGAACACCTCATCAAAGAATTAAAAGAAATCGAGCAGGTCGCCAATGTTCATGATTTGCATATATGGTCGTTGGATGAGGAATACAAAGTCCTTACCGTTCATGTAACCCTTAAAGAGACATTGCCCATGGAGCGTCTTGTCGGATTAAAAGAAGAAATCCGCGCTGTTCTCAAAAAGGAAGAAGTAACCCACGCTACCATAGAATTTGAAATGCCTGACGAAACCTGCGCTTTTGAGAATTGCGTATAAATGCATAAAAAAGTCCGATATAAAATATGCCGGACAAACAAATATAATTTCATATGATAATAATTTTGTTTTCAATTGACATATTGAACTTGCATGATTTTTATTATCACGGACTTTGGTGATTTGACAAAAATCATGCTTCGTTTCATAACGTTTAATTTATAATCTTGCCTGCTCTAAAAAGGTTTTTCGGCTTTCACCTCAATTGTTCTACATTTTTGAAACACAACACTATAACATGGCTTTTATTTTGTTTATCAAAAAGGCGTGGAACACTTACTATCTATTTCCTATATACCAATTTAGTGAAACTATCTGATTTCTAAGTAAGGATAATGTTATAAATGTTTTTTGGTAACTACCCGGGTACTTTATATAAACATAAATACCTAATAATCAATTATATATCACATTAAGAAAAATCAATCATGTTTGAGCGTTAATTTTATAATTTGCTGATTTTGAAACAGCTATCTTTCAAGAAAGAGAGAGGTGCATTGGCGGCTGATCTGACCTTGCTTCTGTGCCTGTTTCGCATAAACGGTCAATGGGTCAGCCGTGTATTCAACCATGTAAGCCATAGCCGTCAGGTTCACCGGCAGCGCCCGGCAAATCCCTATGGATAGAGAACGCAAAATATCTTTATCCCGAATCCGGGGTATAAAGCGCTGTCCCGTACGAGATTCAGGCCTGCAAGTAGTCGTAGCGCGCCCCGTTACGAAGCCTGTATTTTTGTCTTTCTATTCCAATGTATCCAGTTGTTTCATCCACAAAGCTACTGAAGCGTCGCTGGGCATGCGCCAGTCTCCGCGAGGGGATAGATTTACCGAACCTACTTTCGGCCCGTCGGGCAAGCAAGAACGTTTAAACTGCTGTGAGAAGAAACGCCGGAAAAATATTCCGAGCCACTTCAATATCTCTTCATTTGCGTACTGTCCGCTAAAGGCATATTTTGCCAGGTAATAGATCTTGGCGGGAGAGAAGCCGAAACGAAGCACATAATACAGGAAAAAGTCATGCAATATATAAGGGCCTACTACATCCTCCGTCTTTTGGGCAATGGTACCGTCTTTTGCGGCAGGCAGTAATTCAGGGCTGACAGGCGTATCCGCCACATCTTCCAGTATTGTTTTTGAGGTTTTATCCATAGTACTTGCTACCCGGGAAACAAGAGTCCGCACCAGAGTTTTGGGGATACCGGTATTTACGGCATACATCGAAATATGGTCGCCATTGTAAGTACACCAGCCAAGAGCCAGTTCAGACAAGTCGCCTGTGCCGATAACAAGACCGTTCACTTTATTGGCATAATCCATTAATATTTGTGTGCGTTCGCGAGCCTGCGAATTTTCGTATGCTATATCATGCACATTCGGGTCATGGTTTATATCCCTGAAATGCAGGCTAACGGCGTCTTCGATAGATATTTCCTTGATAGTGACGCCCAGCGAACGCATCAATTTAATTGCATTGCCATGTGTCCGCTCTGTGGTTCCGAATCCGGGCATAGTGATACCGTAAATACCCTTGCGCGGGATATTCAGTTTGTCGAAGGTTTTTACCAATACCAGCAACGCAAGCGTAGAATCAAGTCCTCCCGATACTCCTATTACGGCCGTCTTGCCATTGACATGAAGCATCCTTTTTGCCAAGCCGTCTACCTGTATCGAGAAAATCTCGTCGCATCGTTCGTTTAGCGTCACGTCTTGCGCCGGAACAAACGGGGTGGGAGAAATGTAGCGGTTCAGTTTAAATTCTTTTTTTATATCGTTTATTTCTATTGTTTGAAATTCGATTTTGTCCAACACTCTACATTCCGACAAAGAAAATGACTTGTTTTTAAGCCTGTCGTTCCTCAAGCGTTCAATATCCAGGTCAGCCGTTATCAGTTGACTGTCGAAAGAGAAGCGTTCGGCTTCGGCCAGTATAAAACCGTTCTCGGCAATCAAACTACTGCCTGCAAAGACAGTATCGGTAGTGGACTCTCCGTTTCCTGCCGCGGCATAAACATATCCGGCAATGCAACGGGCAGACTGTTGATTTACCAGCGCTTTGCGATAGGCGTGTTTCCCTGTGGTTTCATTGCTGGCCGAAAGATTGAATATAACCTCCGCTCCATTCAGAGCCGAAACGCAAGACGGGGGAACAGGAGTCCACAAGTCTTCACAGATCTCTATCGCAAAGTTAAAGCACGCGGTCTTAAACAGTAGATTAATACCCGCAGGCGCATATTGTCCACAGAGATGCGCCGATTGCGCTTTCAATTCTTTGGATGAAGAAAACCAGCGTTTTTCGTAAAATTCATTGTAATTGGGCAGGAATGTTTTGGGTACCATGCCATAGATCCGCCCGCCTCCGGTCACAACCGCCATATTATAGAGTCGGCAGGATATTTCGACAGGCATACCGGCAATGACAGTTACAGACATTCCGCGTGTAGCATCGCATATCCGTTGAAGCGATTTTTCCGCTTCTTCCAAAAGCAGTCTTTGAAGGAATAAATCGCCGCATGTATATGCCGTAATGCTCAATTCGGGAAATACAATTACCGAAACGCCTTTTTCTTCAGCCTCGTTTATCTGTTTTATTATTTCATCTGTATTGTAATCGCAATCCGCCACCCTTAAAGAAGGAGTAGCCGCCGCAACACGAGCAAAGCCGTAGTTATTCATACGCATAATAATATTTTCACAAACTTACAAAAGTTTTTTTATGTTGTTTATCCGTTTTTTTCTTGAACTAAAAATATATACCTTTGTTATGTCTTAAAAATAAATAAATATATGGACTTGAGCATAAGTTTCACACAAATATTAAGCGCTTTTGTTGTGCTGTTTGTCTTGATTGACGTATCGGGATCAATTCCGATATTCCTTGGCTTCAAGGGAGAAGGGAGAGATGTGGATCCGTTACAGGCGGCAATCTATTCATTTATCATAATGACGGCCTTTTTATTTATCGGAAACTGGGTATTGAAGTTGTTCAATGTGGATGTTTCGTCATTTGCGGTAGCTGGCGCGCTTGTGATCTTCATCATATCGATAGAGATGATATTCGGTGTGGAAGTTTTCAAGAATGATGCTCCGGGAGGGTCGAAGACACTTGTCCCCATTGTTTTTCCGCTAATAGCAGGGCCTGGAACATTTACGGTGTTGCTTTCCATGCGTGCCGAATTTGATGTGTCGAACATTATTATAGCCTTGTTTTTCAATATGATAATTGTATTTCTGGTACTCAGATACCTGAATGCGGTAGAAAAGATACTGGGTGTAGGCGGGGTATATGTACTGCGCAAGTTTTTCGGCGTCATTGTAATGGCAATCGCCGTCAGATTGTTCACAGCAAATATTAATGCGTTATTGAATAGCTTGCAGTAAGATCTCCAGTGATATACACGGGTTTTACTTGAATAAAAAAACTTTCGGATACAATTGATTGCAATCCTTGTCTTTTTATATCCGTAGATCAAACTGTAATTATATTTAGATTTTCGCCTTGGCTTTCGCTTCAATTCCGGATAGTTCGGCGGCTAATTTTCCGGCAACGTCGGCAGTTATTTCATTGATTTTTCCGGCGCCTTTTCTAACTTCTTGTCTGGCGCGCACACTGGCGCGCAGCGCTTTGCTTTTACCGATGGCAAGCGTATGACTTAATTCTGCTTTAGCCTTGTCTGTAGCGTTATTTACTCTGGCGCGCAATTCTTCGCGGGTCTCTTCGTCCGATAATTTAAGCGCCGCATACATTCCCAGTGCGCCAACAACAAGTCCCAACATAAAACTTTTCATAATGTTATCCGATTTATGAATTACTAAATTTCTTGTTAACAAACAGGATACTTATTAAGATAACAATTATACAGTTGCTATTGTTTATCCTTGAATAACTAAATTATATAAAATAGTCAATGATCCCGTTCTCTCGAAGTAAACAAAAGGCAAGCTTTTGAGTAAACAGCGTTTGCCTTTTCTTGCAACATAATTATTTAATTTATGGTTGAAAAATAAGGGAATAAGGGATAATGCGGATATATTCCCATTGCTACCAAGGGCTCTTTTTGGGAATAAGGGTTTTGTTCATTTGTTTTTAAACCCTTATTTTCCAAAGCTCCCTTAGTAGCATTTCAGCCTTAACCTGGCGGATCCGTACGGGATGTGGCGTCCGGTGGGACAAATGATTTCCGGGTTTTCGCGACCCCGGATTTTGCGTCGCGCGCCGGAAATACTCCCTGAGATATCCAGAAATCCAGTTTTTGGCGGAAATATGATACGAAATAGCGGAAATCGGTAATTGATGTTTCGGGAAAAATCTGTCTATTTGTGATAAATAAATATCTAAGTGTGTTTTGACTATTAACCGTGATGCAAAGATAGTCGTTATTAGGGATATATCGTCTGTTTTCGGCGTTTTTTTTGAAGAACGAATTAATGGTTAATGATTGATGATTAGTGGTTAATGATTAGTGAAGAATGAGGAATGAAGAATTAGTGATGAATGATGAAAAATCAGGTGGGAACGAGGTTTTTTATCATTTTGCGGCGTGGCGTTCTTCCTTGTTTTCAAGGAAATTCTTTGTGTTAAATGGATTTTAATTAAATATTAGAAATGGTTTTTCAGTGAATAGTTTGTCTTTTGTCCGGGTTTTGCGGATCGCCACTACACTGTTTGTTTTAATCTCTTGCGGGGTTGACGGGGGTGAGGTGTGTCCCGGGGTGCGGTTGGAATACCGTTACAACCGGGAGAATACTTCCGGGAAGAATCTCCTGACGCAGTATGTGCGCGCCATAGACGAATATGTCTTTGATTCCGATAGTATTCTTGTCTCGGCAAACAGTCTTCCCGGTACTTCCTACGCAGGGCCTTTCGTCAGCGAGTTGGACTTGCCTCCGGGTCGGTACATTGCCGTCGCCTGGGGCAACAGGAACGGCCGGAGCTTCCCGGAACAGACTCCTGTTCCGGGAGTTACCACTTTGCGGGACCTGGAGCTTCTGTTCGATACTCCTTATGAATCCGGTTCGGATTTACGGAAGGACAGCGAGCGCCTGTATTACGGTTACAGAACCTTTTCCGTAATTGCACAGGGCGTCAGCCGTATAACGGTTGATATGACCCACGCGCATTGCGAGCTTCATGTCACCGTCATTTGGGAGGATGCGGATGAAAGACCTGCCAGGTCAAGTACTTTCGGCATGACTGTCTGGCAGGTTCCTTCGTCATGCGGTTCCATTCCGGTTTATACAGACCGTAACGGGCCTGTGCAGCCTTATGTCCCTGCCATTGAGGATTACCCGGTTTGCGACAATAGGATATTGCATCACATTCCCGATGTTCATTCCGTCGAGCGGCTGGTCACACACTATACATCCATGTACATGGACGTTGCCGGGTTGCTTGAGGGACAGATTACAAGTTACCGTTTCGGTAGCGACAGCCATCCCCTGTTAGGAATATATGTTGACGGGCATTTGCTTGCGGGCAAGACAATAGATTTGAATGTTTTTTTCAACGCGATGCAGACGGAACCCGGCCTCAGCCTCAGGCAGGAATATAACATTCTGCTGTTGATCAATGATGGAAAGATCACCGCAAGTTTGATGCTAGATTCTTCGGGTTGGGAAGATGGCGGGCAGCTGTGATTTACGATTGCTGATTAGTGGTTAATGATTTACGATTTATGATTAAAGATGAATGAAGAATTAAAAAATACGGAATCAATCAGGAATTGAAAATTAAAAAAGAAAAAGAAGAAAGGAGAAAAGAGAAATGGAGAGTCAGAAAACGTTTCCCGGTCAGTGCGGTACATGTTGCATCAACAATTTACCGGTACCAGTAATCAATTAAATTATTTTACAAACCAAAAAAGAGAGATTATGAAAAAGAAGATTTTTTCAGTTGTTCTGTTTGCTGCCGGGTTGTTGTCCGGTTGCAGCAGCGAGGAGTCTGTTTCCACGCCGGAGACAGTCGGACAGGCAGGTGTCTTGACATTCAGTTTTCCTGCTCCGAGCCGGAGTGTTACTTACGCTTACGAAGACGACACTACCGTCGAAGGCGAAGTCGTGGAAGCTGTTGGTGACGAGAGCGTGATCAATGACGCTACTGTTTACATGTTCGAGAATTCGGTTGGCGGAAAGCTTGTCGCCAAGCAGTCTGCCTCGTCTGCCGGCGGCGTCCAGTCCGTTACCATCGACGTCAGCGACTTTACTAGCGGTGCAAGTTATGTGTTCTATGCCGTCGCCAATGCCAGCGGCAACATCACCGACAATTTCATTGTCGGTAGTTCCACTCTCGACGGGTTCACCGCTACCGTTGCGGCCAACACCGGCAGCAATCCGATTCCGGGCAGTAACATGTTGATGGTGGGTTACAAAACCATTTTGAATCTGTCTTCCAGTACTTCGTCGAGTCAGACAATCATCCTGCGCCACCGGGTTGCCCGTTTCGATATCGACAACCTGACTGCCGACGAAGATGAAACCAACGACAATCTGGCCCCGACCGAAGATGATTACAATCCAAAAGAGACGTTTTTCACGATCACGAAAATCCGGGTGTTCAGGACTTTGTCTGAGGGTTACCTTACCGAAGAGACCAACAGTGATCAGCCGCATCCGGCTCTCACCGCCAATTCGGACCTGACGATTCCTGTAAGCGGCTCGTATGGCGGCGACGCCATCAACGAGGGTCTTACCGAGGGGGTCTTCTACCTTTGGCCCGGTGAACTGGCTGCCAAGGCTGATATTCAGACAGGTACCGCCATCGAGGTGGAGGGATATTCTGCCGGCAATATTCTGCGGTTGGTTACCGTTCAGTTGGAATCTGCTCGGCCTATCCTCGCCAACAAGCGTTATAAGCTAACTGTATCCCGTATCGACCAGACTAATTTGAACTTCACATTGACTTCTTCGGGTTGGGGTGAGGAAGGTGACGATCCTGTCGAGGCTACGCCGAAGGACGCCGGAGCTTTCGAGTATGGCGGTTTTAGTTTGAACAGCGTTTCGCTGGCCGGTGACATAGACTTGTCGGAAAATACCGGCGACAACGTGTTGTCGTTTTACACCGATGGGGACAGCAAGGCTACGGGGACTTTGACTGCTTCACTTGCCTTGACTTTGGGAGACGGTTACGCTTCAAACGATGTTACACCCGTTCCCGACGGCGATCCGGTTGTCACTTATTCTCTGGGGAAGGTAAGACGGGCTTACAGGATCACCCTGCCCAGAACTACTTACCCGATCAATGGTACCCTTACCATAGACGACGGCAAAGGCAAAACGAAGGTTTTCAACATCACTTCGGTTCCGGTTTATGACAATACGGGTCACAGGCCTGTTCCTGTCAGTGGCAACTATTCGGGTGAGGACCCAGTCAAGAACGAGGTCAGGTATTGGGCTCCGGTTAACGTCGGGGCTAGCAATGTTGTTTACAGCACTGATGTTGCCGGTTGCGGTTATTATTTCCAGTGGGGCCGCAGTTATACACAGTTTATCTACGATAGCACAAATGGCGCAAATGATAAGGTAGAGGGTCCTTTATCCGCCGAGGACGCCGCAGCACAGGCTGACAAGTTTATCATCACCAGTGAATCTCCCAATGACTGGTTACAGGGAGGAGACGTTGCTGGCCGTTGGCAGGGCGACAATGCACAGGGTCCATGTCCTGTCGGTTGGCGTGTTCCTACCGCTACCGAGTTGGACGTTTTGAGGATCAAGGGCGTCTTCGATGTAGACGACAATAACTGTTTTCGGATTCCTAGTGACGCTCCCGGCGCTTCCAACGAGTACCTGTATTTGCCTGCCGCCGGCGTCCGCGTTTATGGCGGATCGTGGTACAGTCAGGGTACGCACGGCTACTACTGGTCGTCTACCGTTTCGGGTACCAACGCAATGTGGCTGCACTTCTATAACAGTGCGCCCACTGTGGCTGCGGAATCTCGCGCGCGCGGCGGCTCTGTTCGTTGCCTCCAAGAATAGTAGAGCCTAGGCGGTCGAAAAAAACTGTGATTAAAAGATTCAGAACTCCTGACCTGGCACAGATTGGATTGTCGCGATTTTGAAGTGGAGGGTTAAATCGGTACCCGGATAGCGTGTTTGAGATTGATTGATGGTATGTATCACGTTTCGGATAGCCT
>JAISSD010000113.1 GCA_031273295.1 Prevotella sp. | reverse complement strand
TGATTCGACACCAGGCTGGCCAATGAAAAACGGTAGCTTGACCGGTCGTCCTCCCTGTGGCAATAAACCGGATTCCCGTTATGCAGGTAATAGACGAATCCATCCTGTTTGCGAAAACCTACACTTGAATTGATCAACTTTGTTTCCCCGGGGAAAAAGGGTAATTGGATTTGCATGGCCTGTTTTTTTAATATGGCAAATTTACGACATTTTTACTTTAGGGTAATATATTATGTATAGTATTTATTTCTAATCGGTTAAACTTTACCACGTCAGGAGTTCTGAAGATTGAAATGAATTGCGGATTGAAGGACTTTTTAACCGCAAATGGCGCGGATAGCAAGGGGGAACACCCCCCTTGTCTGTCGTCGCGATAATCTTTTTGTCGATTTTGGGAGCTACTGAGGTTGTTTTGTTAAAAAAAATTAGGTGAAAATGAGGTTTTTGTACTCCAAAGACTGCCATAATACAAGGCTGCCTGGGTTGTTTTGTTGGAAAATGCGTCCTTTGTGTCCTTTGTGAAATGCTTTGTGTCCTTTGTGTTAAATGAATTTTGCGTTCTTTGTTATCATTGCTACGAGGTTGTTTTGTTAAAAAAAATTAGGTGAAAATGAGGTTTTTGTACTCCAAAAACCGCCATAATACAAGGCTGCCTGGGTTGTTTTGTTGGAAAAATCAGGTGGAAACGAGGTTTTTTACCGTATACTATCCATGTACAAAACCATGCCGTGCACGGTGTGAGTACAATAAAAAAACGGGTGAACACTGTTTTAAGAGAAGGCAAATGCGTTTACTCGATTCGACAGACAGTGTCTGCGCAATTGAAGTGGTAGCATATTTTTCAAAACCCTTATTGAATTGAAACGCTTTGTGTTAAATGAATTTTGCGTTCTTTGTGATACTTTACAGGGCGCTTGACTGGACGAACCGATGTGTGACCGGGTCGATCTCCAATTCAAATTGTTGCAGGCATAAAATTGTCGTCCCTTGCGGAACTTGCCGGTGCGCTCTTCATTGTCTATAATCTGCGTTCGTCCGTTCAATCCGCATCGTCTGCGTGCAAAAAACAGCGCTCCGGCCAAATGCGTCTCCCTGTAATTTTCAAGTATGCTCAAACTTTGTTAACTTTGTATCCGAATAGACCAGATAGTATTTATCTCTAAAAAAACAAGGCGAATGAAGAATATGCTGGATTTAGTTGTTACCGAAAACAGCCGGCTAAGCCCCGATTATTGCCTCATAAAACTTGCTGTTGCCAACAATTCCCCTTTGCCGGAAATGTTTCCCGGACAATTTGTTGAAGTGAGAGTAGATGGTTCTCCATCCACTTATTTGCGACGACCGATTTCCGTAAACTTTGTGGATAAAGTCAAAAATGAATTGTGGCTGCTGGTGCAGGCAATTGGCGAAGGAACACGCAAGATGTGCGAGTATAAAAAAGGCGATACAATGAACCTTTTGCTTCCGCTAGGCAACTCTTTCTCTATTCCGGCTGAAAATACAGCACAAAAGTTACTGCTGATTGGAGGAGGAGTCGGAACGGCGCCGATGCTGTATCTGGGAGCATGCCTGAAAGAGAAAGGATTCAGCCCCGCCTTTTTGTTAGGATCCAGGTCAAGGAAGGATCTGCTTCAGTTGGATGATTTTGCCAGGTATGGAGAAGTATATTGCACAACCGAAGATGGCAGCTTTGGAGAAAAAGGATATGTTACCGACCATTCGGTGTTAAAAAACATCCGTTTTTCATCAATTTATACTTGCGGGCCAAAGCCTATGATGGAGGCTGTAGCAAGGTATGCCAGCGAGCATGGCATTAATTGTGAAGTATCTCTCGAAAACATGATGGCATGCGGGTTTGGCGTATGCTTGTGTTGTGTGGAAAAGACGCGCGAAGGGAATGTATGCGTATGTACGGAAGGTCCCGTATTTAATATGGAAAAGTTGACATGGATAAACTGATTGTAAACATAGGTAAACTGCATTTAAAAAATCCCGTGATGACTGCATCGGGTACTTTTGGCTATGGAAAAGAGTATTCGGACTTTATCGATTTGTCGCGAATAGGCGGTATTTTTATAAAGGGAACTACCATTCGCGAGCGTCAGGGAAATGATTATCCACGTATGGCAGAAACGTCTTCAGGTATGTTAAATGCTGTGGGACTGCAAAATAAGGGTGTAGATTACTTTGTATCGAACATTTATCCGGAGATAAAAGACATTGATACAAATGTAATTGTCAATGTATCGGGTTCCACCATCGAAGATTATGTGGGATGCACCGAAAAATTGCTCGGTTTGGATAAAATCCCGGCAATTGAACTAAATATTTCCTGCCCCAATGTGAAAGAGGGCGGCATGGCTTTCGGCGTATGCGCCGGTTCGGCGGCAAATGTGACCAAAGCGGTACGCCGGATATGGGATAAAACGTTGATTGTAAAATTATCGCCCAACGTAACAGACATTACAGAGATAGCCAGAGCCGTGGAAGCAGAAGGCGCCGACGCCGTATCCCTTATAAACACGTTGCTGGGTATGGCTATAGACATTAAGAGAAAACGTCCGGTATTATCTACCGTTACAGGCGGGCTTTCAGGCCCGTGTGTGAAACCTGTCGCCTTGCGAATGGTGTGGCAAACATACAATGCCGTGAAAATTCCGGTTATCGGTATGGGGGGCATATCATGCTGGCAGGATGCTATTGAATTTATTCTGGCCGGATCGTCCGCTATACAGATTGGGACACATAACTTTATTGACCCTGCAATTTCGGTAAAGATAGTGGATGGTATAAAAGAATACCTTGACAGGAATAACATCGGTTCGGTAAAAAATCTGGTCGGGGCATTGCAAGTGTAGATGAAAAATAACAAGCGTGCGTTTAGCTTTTTCAAAGAACGCAGGCATTCTTTTGTTTATGGTAAATAGGAGGGGAATCATGATTATCCGGACAGGTTTGCGCCAGGTTGACAAAGAAGTATATTTCATATCATATATGTTTTTCCCCGTGGAGAAACAATCATACTTTTGTAGCTGAGATCAATACTTATGGAAGCGCCGGCGACTACTTTAATATCTCCTTTTGCGAAACCGCTGTATGTGATGCTGAAACCGATAGGCGCGGCGTGTAATCTGCGATGCAAATATTGTTACTATCTGGAGAAGAAAGATCTGTATCCCCGGTCGGGAAATTATGCGATGAGCGACGGGATATTGGAAAAGTTTACGGAACAATATCTTGATTCCCAGACTATGCAGGAGGTTATGTTTACATGGCATGGCGGCGAAACATTGATGCGCAATAAAAGTTTTTATCGGAAAGCCCTCGAATTGCAATGCAAATACGGACGGGGACGACAGATAGACAATTGCATACAGACAAACGGGACTCTTTTGACGGACGACTGGTGCAAGTTCTTTAAAGACTATAATTTTTTGGTCGGTATTTCTATCGACGGTCCGCAGCATTGCCATGACGTATATCGTAAAACAGGGGATAACCGTCCTTCGTTTTATCAAACCATGAAAGGATTGTCTTTACTTAAAAAGCATAATGTGGAGTTTAACGTGATGGGTGTGGTAAATGATTACAATGTGAACTATCCGCTGGAGTTTTATAATTTCTTCAAAAGCGCGGATTGCCGTTACATACAGTTTGCTCCTGTCGTGGAAAAGGTAGACGGGCGATTTGCCTCCTGGAATGTACCGTCCGGAAAATGGGGCGACTTTCTGATTGCAATATTCGACGAATGGATAAAACAGGATGTGGGCGCATTTTTTATACAGTATTTCGATTCTACACTGGCAAACTGGACGGGGATGCAACCGGGTGTGTGCATTCAGGCCAAAACATGCGGCCATGCCGGAGTGATGGAATTTAACGGCGATGTATACAGTTGCGACCGTTTTGTATATCCGGAATACAAATTGGGAAATATCAATGACCTGACTTTGACCGAAATGATGTACTCCGGCGCGCAGGTACGGTTCGGGAATGATAAGTCTGATAAATTGCCGGTTCAATGTAAAGAGTGTGAATATCTTTTCGCCTGTAATGGCGAATGTCCCAAAAACAGGATAATAAAAACGGATTCGGGTGAAGAAGGTTTAAATTATTTGTGCAAAGGTTATTACAAATTCTTTGATCACGTAGCCCCTTACATGGATTTCATGAAAAATGAACTGGAAAACCGGCGGCCGCCGATGAATGTGATGAAAGCCGTCAAGAGTGGTTATTTCAGTAAATAAAAACGCCTGTATATCGCGTCTGCCGTTCACCGGATAGATTTCGAAGATGGCATATATGCCATATAACATGTTTTTGACGAAAAAGTCAGGTGGAGATGGGCAAAAGATATGCTATTTAGCGTACTTTTGCAAGTTGTAATTTAATCGCTGTTGCATTTAAAATGGATTTTGATCAAGATTTCGATTACAGTATTTTTGATTCCCTGATTGACAAGAATATACGCTTTGCCGTATACAGGCTGGCGTGGCAACAAGATGTGCATCTGATATTACAAACTTCGCAGGTCGTCGCACAATTGAAAGTTCTATCGGATTTAAACGGAAAAAAAGGTTTTGTTATAGCTCCTTTTCATATTTCAGCAGATACTCCGGTTATCCTTGTTCATCCCGATATATATTTGAGAGGGGAGGAGGGTATATTCCAGTATCTGTCGGGAAGAGATTTTGACAAAACAACAACTTGCGTAAATATTCACAATCAGTCTTCCGTAAATTCTTTTGCTCTATACAGTTCCGTCTACGATACTTTCTATTCCGCGTTGACTGCAGGCAAGTTGCAGAAGTTGGTTCTTTCCCGCACATTCGATGTGAACAGGAAATTCGATTTTTCGGCAGGGGCTTCTTTTCGTAAGGCATGTACGAAGTATGCCGAAAATTTTGTATTCCTTTGCAATACGCCCGAAACCGGGGCATGGATGGGAATATCTCCGGAGTTGCTTGTTTCGGAACAGAACGGAGTGTATAAAACCGTTGCCTTGGCGGGAACAAAAGGGCTTGGCATCGAAAAATGGGACGATAAAAATCGGCGGGAGCAACAGATTGTCGTTGATTATATGCGGCGGCAATTAAATGAACAGGGTGGCGATATAGTCCAAACCGGGCCTTTTACGGCGCAAGCGGGCAATATGGAACATCTGAAAACCAAATTTTCCTTTACGCTGAAAGATAACTGCAAGATAGGAGATTTGCTGGATCTGTTGCATCCCAGTCCTGCCGTATGCGGGTTCCCTAAAGGATCCGCCTTCGATTTTATTCTGAAAAACGAATCCTGCGAACGCAAGTATTATTCCGGTTTTGTGGGACCTTTGGATATGGAGGGAAGCAGCCGTTTATATGTCAACCTGAGGTGTATGCAAATCGGTAAAGACATTTTGCGGCTTTATGCAGGGGGCGGCATGCTGTCCTCGTCCGAACTGGAGTCGGAGTGGGAAGAAACAGAAAACAAGTTGCAGACGATACTGACGGTAATAGACTAAAATATATATGTCATGTCTTTTTCAATAAAGAAAAATGTATTACAAACGGTAGCGACGCTTAAAGCATACGGGGTGAAGCATATAGTCGTATCGCCCGGTTCGCGTAATGCGCCTTTGATGCAAACCTTTTTGCAAGAACCGTCTTTTGAATGTCACGTGATAGTGGACGAGCGCAATGCCGCGTTCCATGCTTTGGGTATTATGCAGAGTACGCGGAAGCCTGCGGCTGTTTGTTGCACTTCGGGTACGGCTTTGCTGAACTATGCTCCCGCCGTGGCAGAGGCTTACTATCAGCAATTGCCGTTGATTGTGCTTTCTGCCGACCGTTCGCCGGAATGGATAGGACAAATGGACGGCCAAACATTGCCGCAAGCCGGGGTTTTCGGTGCAATGGTGAAAAAATCCGTCAACTTGCCCGAAATAAATATTGAAAATGCCGAACGGGATACCTGGTTCTGCAATCGTCTTGTCAACGAAGCATTAATAGCTTGTACAGCCGGTGCGCCTGGGCCTGTACATATTAATGCGCCCGTATCGGAGCCTTTGTTTGATTGTTCCGAAGAAGGGCTTCCCGAAACAAGGAAGATTGATTTTGCCTGTACTCAAAAGTCGGTGGATATAACTCCTTTTGCCGGAAAATGGGATAAGTCGCTTAAACGGATGATAATAGCGGGGCAACTGCCTGAATCGCCGGAAATCGTTGACGTATTGGAGAAATTGGCGCGGCTGGGCGATTGCGTTATCCTTGCGGAACATCTGTCCAATTGTGTTTCGCCTTTATTTATTTCCAACTTTGACGCTTTGTTGCATACTATTCCCAAAGACAAGCAAACGGAATTTGCGCCTGATTTAATAATTACATTCGGTGGACACATTGTTTCAAAGCGGTTGAAGCAATATCTCAGGGCGAACAAGCCGAAAAATCACTGGCGTCTGTCACAATCGGGCGAAGTCGTCGATTTATTCCAGTCGTTAACCGATTTGGTGGAAGCCGATAACGGGAAATTCCTCAATGATCTATATTATGCGGTATCGAATGATAAAAAGAAGCCCTACTTCGATTTGTGGAAGGCGGCTTCGGATAAAATAACCGAACCGGCAAAGGATATTCCGTTTTCGGATATTTCTGTAACAGGCAGTTTTTTGAAAGTATTGCCAAAAAAATCGAAATTACATCTGGCTAATAGTTCGACTGTCCGCAACGCCCAACTTTATGCGTTAGACGGATCGGTGGAGGTATTTTGCAACCGGGGCGCAAACGGGATAGAAAGTTCGCTGCCTGCTGCCGTAGGATTTGCTTCGGTTCATAGAGGCGTTACATACCTGATCATAGGCGACCTGAGTTTCTTTTATGGACTGAACTCCCTTTGGAATATCGAACATGTCAAGAATCTGCGTATTCTGTTAATTAATAATGGCGGCGGCGGTATTTTCCACCTCTTGCCCGGATTGAATAAGGCTCCGTCATTGATGCAATATGTCGCCGCGGCTCATAATACGGACGCGAAGAAATGGGCGGAAGCGGCGGGACTGCAATATCTCCCGGCTACCGATACTCCTGAGTTGGATAAAGCTCTTGCAGTATTTGTAGACGAAACAGTCGAAGCGTCAATATTACTGGAAGCGGCTACCGACATGGAAACAAGTAAAGCCGCTTTCAAAGAATATTATCATGAATTGAAACAATGCGCCGATATGCCGGTGGTACGACTGGAACCGTAAATATCGGCATATTGATAAACCGGCAAATTAATAAAATATATAATTATGGCTACAAGACAATGGCAAACCATCAAGGAATATGAAGATATTCTTTTCGATCATTTCGAAGGCATAGGACGTATAACGATCAATCGTCCCCGTTATCATAACGCTTTCACCCCAACCACTACAATGGAAATCAGCGACGCGTTGCGCGCATGCCACGAGAATCAGGATATTCATGTTGTGGCGCTGACAGGCGCAGGCGATAAAGCCTTTTGTGCGGGAGGCGACCAGAATGTTAAAGGCAAAGGCGGCTACATCGATAAAAACGGAGTACCGCGTTTGCAAGTGTTGGAAGTGCAAAAGCAGATACGTTCGTTGCCCAAACCTGTTATCGCCATGGTAAACGGTTATGCCATTGGTGGCGGCCATGTGTTGCATGTGGTTTGCGACCTTTCCATTGCTTCCGAAAACGCGGTTTTCGGGCAGACAGGCCCCCGTGTGGGCAGCTTCGACGCAGGCTTCGGTTCATCCTTCCTTGCACGCGTGGTAGGACAGAAGAAAGCACGCGAAATATGGTTCTTGTGCCGTCAGTATTCGGCTCGGGAGGCTTTGGATATGGGACTGGTAAATACTGTCGTGCCTCTCGACCAACTGGAAGACGAAACGGTGAAATGGGCGCACGAAATGATGCAGCTTAGCCCGATGGCCATTCGCATGATAAAAGCGGGCTTGAATGCCGAACTGGACGGACAGGCGGGTATTCAGGAACTGGCGGGAAACGCCACATTGCTTTATTACCTGACAGACGAGGCGCAGGAAGGCAAGCAGGCATTTCTTGAAAAACGTAAACCGGACTTTAAGAAATTCCCTGAATTTCCGTGAAGTGAGGCATGAGAAATAAACAATTTATAACAGGATATGTTGAAATGATTGAATTTTGTAGCGTTCGCAAACTAAAAGTATGGGATGTGCCGCCCGGTAGAATGAAACAGGCGTCTTTGCTTTGTGCATCTTGCAGGGATGCATCCTTAACGGGGATGCAGGCAAAGGCTGTCCGCAATTCGTAACTGATATGATAAAAACCCGAATAATCCCCTACACCCTCCATTTCAAACGTCCGGCAGGTACATCGCGCGGAGTATATCACGACCATAAAATATGGTATGTGACAGTATCTTCCGTATCGGAACCCGAAAAGTGGGGGATAGGAGAGTGCGCTCCCCTGTTTGATCTTAGTTGCGATTATAACAGGGATTACGAACGGACATTAAGTTATTTCTGTCGAAAGCTGGAACGGGAAGGACAATTGGATATGGAGGCTTTACGTCCTTATCCGTCCATTCTTTTTGGTCTGGAAACAGCTTTGCGTCATCTGGAAACAGGCGGCTACCGCTTATGGACGACTTCTTTTTCGAAAGGAGAGAAAGGAATTCCTGTCAACGGTCTTGTATGGATGGGCGACTATGATTATATGCTGGAGCAGATCGAGGCCAAGATGCAACAGGGTTTCCGGTGCATTAAATTGAAAATAGGCGCTATAAATTTCGAAAAAGAGTTGGATCTGCTCCGTCATATACGAAAACATTACGGTGCGGACAAGATAACTTTGCGCGTGGATGCAAACGGCGCATTTTCGACAAAAGACGTTTTGTCCAAATTGACGCGACTGGCCGAACTGGATCTACATTCCATCGAGCAGCCTGTACGTGCGGGACAATGGCCGGAAATGGCCAGGTTAGCGGCAATAACGCCTTTACCCGTCGCGCTTGACGAAGAACTGACAGGTATAAATCAACCGGAAGAAAAAAAACGGTTACTGGAAACTGTCCGTCCGCAATACATCATACTGAAACCTACATTGCATGGAGGTATAAGCGGCGCTACCGAATGGATAGGGTTTGCCGAATCGCTGCATATCGGCTGGTGGATCACTTCCGCTCTGGAATCCAATATCGGGCTGAACGCCATTGCCCAATGGTGCGCCACATTCGACAATCCGCTTCCGCAAGGCTTGGGTACGGGAGCATTATATACGAACAATATGGAGACGCCATTGGCGCTGAAAGGCGATTGTTTGTGGTACAATCCCGAAAGCAGGGCTTTTGCTTTAAATGATATTACTTGATCTTATGTATCGACTTCATGTAGAAAGACAGACAATAACCGTTGAAGGCGGAACCTGTACGCCCGATATGTTTCGCGGCAAAGGAATTCCCGCTTTTGCTCTCAAATCGGATTTTCATCGTGATCTATATTCATTTCTTGAAGACTGGTTTTCCCGCTCTCCTTTTCTGAAAGTGCAAACATCGGGTTCGACAGGCATACCTAAAGAAATGCCGGCGGAGAAAGAACGGATGATGCGAAGCGCCGAATCGACCTGTTCTTTTCTGGGTTTGAAAGAAGGCGATAAAGCTCTTCTATGCATGTCGACGGATTATATTGCCGGCAAAATGATGGTTGTGCGTGCATTGATTGCAGGTCTGGATCTGTATCCGGTCGCGCCTTCGGGTAATCCGTTGAGAGAGACTGCGGTGAAATTTGACTTCGCCGCCATGATTCCCATGCAGGTGTATAACAGCCTGCAATCGGAAAAGGAAAAAGAACGCCTGAAGGAAATCAGGGAGCTGATCATTGGCGGCGGCGCTATCGATTCTCGTCTTGAAGGCGAATTGAGATCTTTTCCCAATAACGTATATTCCACATACGGCATGACCGAAACGCTGTCGCATATAGCTATGAGAAAGCTGAATGGCAAGGATGCATCCGGGTCGTATGTTCCGTTGCCTTCCGTCGCTTTGTTTTTATCCGAAGACAATGCTTTGATAATAGACGCGCCGTTGGTTGCCGGCGAAAGGCTTTACACAAACGATATAGCCGAAATAAATAAAGACGGCGGTTTCCGTATCATTGGCCGTAAAGACAATATGATCAACAGCGGAGGGATAAAGATACAGGCAGAGGAAGTGGAAGCTCTGCTGAAACCGTTGCTGAAACATAAATTTGCAATTACTTCCATGCCTGACGCCAGGTTTGGAGAAATAATCGTACTGGCGACCGAAGGGGATGTTGACGGCAGCGTGTTGAAAGATATGCAACCCGTATATTATATTCCGAAAAAGATAATCAAGGTAGACGCCATTCCCATGACCGAAACGGGCAAGATAAACAGGGCTGCATTGAAAAAGCAGGCAAGCGCATTGAAATAAGGCCTTGAATATACAAGGGAACGGAATATGCCCGTTCCCTGTATTCTTGATATGGTAAAGAAATATTTTGCCGCCTGTTACTGCTTCTTTGCAAGATCCATCCAAAGAAATTGGTAAACGCCGCCTTTTCCGTTAATATTTGCTTTACTTGTACTACCGTCATAATGTCTGAGCGCAAAACCGGCAACAGGAGTAGAAGCCTCCCCGTTGTTCCTCAATTTAAATTTAAGTTTTCCATCGGAATCGGTACTGTAATCGGTAGAAACTACGCCATAAGTCGTATTTCTTGCAGACGAAGCTCCGCCTGTATTACTAATCATCCACGGCAGAAACCAGAAATCATAATTGGTAGAGGTTTTACCTATGATCTGGCCCGATATGGATATGGAAGCATCGGCCGGATTGTAATTCACAATAATATTATAAGCGTCGTCGTCCGCATCCGTCAACAAGCCTTTCAGATAATAAGTATTTGCGGTTGCGCCTTCAACAAAAGAAACGGTCAATGTTCTATTGGTTGCAGGAGGATTGAGGGCGGTTCCATACGACGTAGTATAATTTAACGTCCATTCTCCCAAATAGTAATCGTAAGGAGCAAGTATAGAAGAAGATACGGGATTGGAGTAATACACGCCCCATTCGGTTGTTTTCGCATAAGCCCTCACGTAGTAGTCGGTCATCAAGTTCAGGCCCGTAATTTCAAAGGGTTGAGCGCCTTGAGCTACCGATCCTAGCGGTGCAACTATGCCATCTTCCAGCGTCGGATTGTTAGTAGTGGAATAAACTATGCCTTGTTCCTCTATGGTTACCGTTTCCTGAGATGAAAATTTAGACCGGAATGTTCCCGAAATGGAAGAGGAAGCCGCACTGTTTGTCATGCCTGTCAACCTTAAATCTTCTACTAGCGCGGGAGTTGTCACCTCTGCTTGCGTACCGTAAGTTGTTCCGCCGGCATACACGGCATAAGGCCTGATATAGTACAATGTTTCGGGACTCAATCCCGCGATGGTCGAAATAAAAGATCCCGCTTCGCCTGCTTCTTCTTTAGAAGTTGGGAGGTCGGCGGCAGGCTCCGGAGTTGTGCTCCAGCAAATCCCTCGCTTTTGTACATCCACTCCGCCATCGAAAACGATTTTTGCCTTGCAAGTGATGGAAGTCGGCGTTTTTTCCGTAGAAATGATAGCGATTCCCGGAGCTCCCTTTTCGTAAGTACGGCACTGTTTCGTTTCGCCATAGGCAACGTCCGAACCGGATATGCCGTAAGCGCGGAAATAGTAGGTCTCGCCCTCGCTCAATCCTGTGATGGTAGCGGAGAACATTCCTTTACCCGAACCTGCTTCCACTTTGGAGCCGTTTACGGTTGGGTTTGCCGACGTTCCCCAGCAAATGCCTCTTTGCGAAGCGCTTCCCTGTACAATTTCTCCGCTGACGATGGCAGACGTATAAGAGACGTCTGTTATCGTAGTTGTTTCCACTGCAAGCGGAGAGTTACCCTCGTCGTCGTCTTTGCCGCATGACGCCAAACACAAAGCGAACGCCAACACCGTCAATAGTAATATATTCTTTTTCATGTGTACATAATTTGTTTTTTAAAGGTCACATGGAACCCGCAACATATTCATGCTCTTTGAGCAAGTTTTGCATGCCCGTTTCATGTGTGTATAATTTGTTTTTTAATGGCCGCATGGAACTCGCAACATGTTCATATTCTTTGAGCAAGTTTTGCATGCCCGTTTTCATATACGTATTCTTTTGCGTTAGCTCTATCTCTTTACAAGCGCTCCGCAAATGAAATCGTCCGTCTTGTTGCCATTCTCGTCCGCAACATACAATCCGCCCAACATGGCCGACGATCCGGATGTGTTGTTTATCGCCCAATCGATGATGAACTTGTTGTTCTTCAGATAATTGAATACATCCCCGTAGGCGGCTTTAGTATTGTTTTCATTGGTTCTGTCCGGCTGACGCTGGGTTTCGCAGGTAAACGAATAGACGCCGTTGTCGTCGTCGCTCATTTTATAGTACCATTGTGCATCGTATCCTGTGCCCGCCGAATTCAGATACCTGAAAGTCACTTCCAGCACATCCTTTGCCAATTCGCCGTTGTCGACCACCTGAGTTGTACTTCCATCGGCATAGAGCCTGAAATCGATATATCCGAGGCGTCTGTTACTTATGCCGCCCAATTTGGTGTTAACGCCATCATACAATGCAAGGAAAGGGCCTGTCAATGTTCCGGTCAATTGTGATTTCTCAACGCGGATGCTGTTGTAGGCTTTGGATGCGCCCCATACCGTACTTATCGGGAATATGGGGTATCCGTAGTCGTACACGTCATAGCTCGAATTTTCGGCTGTAACAGCCACATACCCGGCATTTGCTTCGTTCCAGTCGAACCGGATGATGTTTTCTCCGGCAAAAGAGACGGGTGTGGAGAGGTAAATAGAGCCGTTAACCTCGCCCTTTACCAATCCGTCGAGGTCTACATAACTGTTCACTTTTTCCGAAACAAGATTTTTGCTTGCATCAAGGTATTGATATTCCACATTACGGGAAGACATGGAAAATTGGATGCTCTTCTCGTTTTCTTCGCCAATAGTAATGGTTGGATAAGCGTAAGCATTCATGTAAGATTCCAATGCATCCTGCGCTTTTTTTAGCCCTCCCGCCATGATGACGGATACTTCGGCGGCAGTGGCAGGAACAAGAGTCGCTTTGACTTTCGTAAAGCGGCCTTGCAAAATCAGCGCGCCATTGTCTTCGTCCATAAAATAAAATTCAAAGTCGGAGCCTTGCCCCACTCCTGCGGCGCCGCCCGACACAGTCGCTTGCGGGTCGGCCACGTCCGCCACATACGAACCTGTGTCAAAGGTCAACATGATGGCCCGTATCGCCTTCAGTTGATAGCTTGATTCCTTCATCTCGACTGCCTTGCTTGCGCTTGCGTCCGAAAGTGTCACGACTCTGCCGTCTTCCGTGAAGTTCGTCCAAAAGCGGTAGACGCCTCCCTCGGTTGTATTGACGGTCAATATCCACCCGTTGGGCGAACCGGTCAATGTTTTTTGATAGTGGTCAATCGCAGCCTGCAACCTTGCATCGGCAGGCTCGTCAAATATCGGGTCCATCTTTTTGTCGCAGGAGGAGAACATTCCCAACAACAAGGTCAATATAAGCATCGTTCTTTTCATATACGTCTTGTATTTTATAGGATTAATTAATATGCTCGTCCAGGTATTTCTTGATGGCCTCCTGAACGAGTTCGTGAAGCCCCGGATTGTCGGCGGTTCCGTAGAAATCAATACCGAACGACTGCTTTAGGTAAGCTATCAATATCGTTTCTTTCTGTCTCAAAGCCTGTTGGGCGGTAATTTCCTTGCCGAGCAGCTTGGCGGTCGAGTTGGCGGCGGCAACCCTTGCGTCAAACCATTCTCTTCCGTAGATGAGTATATAGGCCAGCATTTCGGCAAAATCTTCGCCGGGAGAATCGCTGGCATAAGGGGAAATATAACCCTTATCGCGGGCGGCTTCATCCGATACATTCGTCCATGCGGACTCGGATGCGGTAATGTACATAAATTCTTCGGGATAGCGGATGATCTGGTTCAATGTGTGCGTGAACTCGTGATGTGTTGTTCGCAGGATCCGTTGCACCAGGTCCTTGTATTCGTCCGGGTTGTTGGTGACCCACCAATTCAACCGGTACAAAGTCACTTTGTTTCCGCCTTCGGCTTCACCGAGCGTGATCGTACCGTTCGTGTTGTATCGCGGGCTACCGATTAAAACGTAGTTCTTCGGCGCATAGTCCTTGATAAATTCCTCGCCCTTCATATGTTTGTAGGGACCTATCCATACATCGCGGATAAGTTCCATGACAGGAATCACGCATTCCTCTTTCACCGGCGTAACCATTGCCGTCAAACTTGATTCCCACGGACTCCACCGGTATTTAACGGCAATATTATAGGGTTTCGTGAATTGCTCGTATATCCACCTGTCAATGTCATTCTCGGTATACGAGTCGCCTCCCAGTCCCACTATCGGATCGGTATTCTGGATTGTATCGTCCTCCGTACAAGAGGTAAGCATCAGTACAAAGACTGAAACAATGATATAAATAAATCGTCTTTTCATAACGTATAATTTTTGTATTGAATTGCTATTACCATTTGGGCGACAACAGATTGGTCATCGGATTAAGTTCCATGCCCGCCAATTGCACCGTCTGGGGAAGTTGAACCACCCATCTGTCGTCGTCCGGGTACAATATGTTTTCCACATCGCCTTCCGTATAAGTTGTTCTGTGAACCGATTCGATTTTGTAGCGTATCATGTCCCAGTAGCGCAGACTTTCGTGCAGAAACTCGTTTTGACGGCAAACCAGGACAAAATGAACCAGCGCTTTTTTCTCCACCGGCCACGATTGAGACCCGAAAGCATTGTATTTATTCATATAGAAGTCCGCATCGTTTACCGTAGCGGCGTAGAAGTCCGTGATTCTCTTCAGGGTCAATAAATGGGTCGATTCGTTGTAGTTCACGATGCGTGTCCGGCACAATATATTCAGGTCGGCCACCGCCTCGTCATATCTGTCGAGTCTTGCATAAGCTTCGGCTCTATTTATCAAGATCTCTTCCATGCGGAAGAACGGGTAGGCCGCGTGGTACACGCCTGTAGTGGCGCTTATGGATGTCCGCTTGAAAAAAGATCTGAACTTGGGTACATAATAATTCCACTCTCCGGAATGGAACACTTTGTAGCCGAAAGCGGCTCCCGCCGGAGTAGCGGCACCCGCAGTCCGGTTTATATCGGGGGATGCGGTTGCGTATCGCCACGAGTTTGTATATTGTCCCATATAAGAGGTGACGTCGCTTACCAGCAGGATGGAAGGATTGGATGTTTGGGCAAACGCCAGTTTTATATCGTCGCTGCTGGATGCCGCTTGATAGATGGTATTCCACGGCTGAAAGTTGTTTACGGCAAATATGGCTGCGGGATCATTGGCCGCGACATTCGTTCCGCTCACAACATCAGGCTGGGGAAATACGGTGTTGGCCATCTCGACGGTCTTCTGTAAATCGGCGGTTTCACCTTTATATAAATAGAAACGGGTGGCAAATGCATAGGCCGCATTTTTGTTGAAGTGATATTTGGGCGCTACGTAGAGATCATTCGAGCCGATCAGGGGAAGTCCGGCCTCCAGGTCGGCTTGAATATTGGCCCACAATTGGCCCACTGTGCCCCGGTCGTATTGCGTATTGATGGTTGTTTCCTGTTCAACCACGTACGGCAATCCCAAATTTTTGTCGTTTTGCTCCGGATTGTAGAACTTGCAGAAGATAGCGCCCAGTATGAAATGGCCGAATGCCCTGAGCGTCAGCGCTTCGCCTTTATAGGGCGCCAACTGGGTCTTGACCTTTTCGGTCGTGCTCAACCTTTCAATGGCGTCAAGCGCGCCGTTTGCGCCTGCAATGGAATGGAACATTTTTCTCCAGACATAGTAGGGCGTATCTTGAGAACTCGTATTCTGTACTTCGCGCCAGAAATAGCTGTCGCGGTTCACATCGGATATGGTACCCGTCCCCTTGTCGGTTACATTGTCTACACGAGGGTTAAGCATTGCCGCGTAGGTCGCTTCCGGATAGGAGCCTGTCAGCAACAAGGCGACCTTTTCGGGCGTATCTATTTCGGTTCGGTTGTCGGGGATTTCGTCGAGATAATCATTACAGGAAGCTGTTATGGAAAGCAGGCCTGCGATAACGAACATCCGGAAGTATGATAATTTTTTTTTCATATTCGCTTTGTTTTTAGAATCCAACTTTTAATGAAATAATATACTGGCGTTGCAATGGCTGGGCCACGCCTCCGGCATTATAGAACTCCGGGTCCTGTCCGTTCAGCTTTTTGTCGGAATAGATCATCCAAAGGTTATTGGTCGATAGCGAAACAGTGGCCTGATTGATAACTTTTGTCTGATTTAATATACTCTTTGGTATGTTGTACGCCAGCGACAAAGTTTTCAATCTGAAGAAATCGCCCTTGGCTACACGCTCGGTTGAGTAGTTGTAGGTCGAATAGGGATAGGAGCTGACGCCGTTGTAGGAGAACTCGTCGATGATGCTTGGAATGTTGGTGAACTTCTCGTCTCCGGGCAGTAGCCAGCGGTCTTTGAACTCCATCGGCATGGCGTCCAAATCGGAATAACTGCTCTTGAATGCCGGATAGAGACGGATCTTGTTTCCCGCCTGATAGGAGAAGAACGCATTCAGGGTGAAGTTCCCGTATCGTATCGTGTTGTTTATACCGCCCGTGTATTTGGGGTCGGTGGGACCTTCGTATTTCAGATACTTCATGTATGTATCCACATTCGAGTTTTGCATGTAGATTCCTGTGGCTACGTTTCCCGTTTCGTTGATAAACAAAGGGATGCCCGTTTCGTGTTCCAGCCCGACATATTGTACGGAAAAAAGGCTGTTTAGCGGATAGCCCGCCACATTACCGCCGGTCGGACGCGTAAGGTCATAAATACGGGGTTGATATTCCATGTTTACAATTTGGGTCGTACTGTATCCGAAAGGAAAATTGATTCTCCAGCTGAATTTCCTGTTATTCACAGGCGTCAGCCCCAATGTAAACTCCCACCCGTGAGATTTCAAGTCTGAATAGTTCGCATAACGGGTGTAGTCGCCGCTGATGTAGGAGGTTTGAATGGCGTCGACCAGATCGTGATTGTTTTTCTTCCAGTATTCTACCATGAAATCAAGCTTGTTGTTGAAGAGGCTGATGTTATAACCCGCGTTGAACTGGTAGGACTTCTCCCAGGTGAGGTCGGCATTCCCGATTTCGGACGCGT
Organism: Prevotella sp.; assembly: GCA_031273295.1. GTDB lineage: Bacteria > Bacteroidota > Bacteroidia > Bacteroidales > Dysgonomonadaceae > Dysgonomonas. The sequence continues at coordinate 3,574 of JAISSD010000113.1, read as the reverse complement.
AGATCATAGATTCCTGATCGGCGGAAGACTGTGGCCTGTATGCGCTGTCGTTGTAGTAGAGCGTCGTGGCGTTGCCCCGCTCCGGCGGATTGGCAGACAATCCGTAGCTGGTGCGGATGTTCATGTGGTCTATGACGCCAGCCAAGGGTTGCATGAATTTCTCCTCCATGATGTTCCAGCGGAAGCCGAGATTCCACGTAAGTAGCCAGCGTTGATTGCGGCCGGCACGGTTAGATCCCTCATTGCGGACAGTGGCCGAAAAAGCGTAACGCATATTATAGGTAAATTCGGAGTTGGCATAAAAAGCGGCAAATCTTTTCCTGCTTTCTGACATGCCATAATAATTGAGATTGCTTTCAAGCATCATTTTTATCATCCGGTAGTCGATGAATGGAACGCCGCCCATCGCATATTGGTAGCCGTAGCCTGTATTGTCCGATTCTTGCCGGTCGCTCCCCGTCGCCTGCATGCCTGCAATAACGGACAGCTCGTGTTCGCCCTCGAATTTGTTTTTATAATTGAGCTGGTTGCGAATGTCGTACGAACGCAACAGGTTTTCCGTCCGGTTGTAGAAACCGCCCTGCGGCAGTACTATTACTTTTTCGGCATTGGGATTGTCGGGGTCCTGGTAGAGGAATCTGTTTCCGTTTTTAATCGTACTGTTATAGTCGGCGCGGTAGGCCATCGCCATGTTGGAGTTTTCGGTGATCATGTGTTCCGTATCGGACTTCACATAGCGCACGTTGCCCACAAATGAATAGGACAAACCGGGTGTTATCTTGTAATTGGCCTCCCCCTGCATCTTCACGTCTATGACTCTCATCCGCAGATTATTATTCTCCAACTCGTTCAGTATGTTGAATGGAGCGTAGTTGCGTGTGAAATATTCCAGTTCTCCATTCTCGTCATAGGCGGTTAAGGCCCTGGAAGTATTCATGGAATAACTGAACGGGTTGATATCAAAATCGCGGTCGTACTCTCCCGTGACGGCATTGTTTCTTCTCGACAAGGTACCCGGATTTAGTTGTTCCCTGTAATTGGCGGCGATGTTTAGCGCCAGATTCAACTTGGAGTTCACTTTGAAATCGTTTCTTAAGTTGCCTGTGTAACGCTTGACGCTTTCGCCTATCGTCCATCCCGGATCATTGTATAAACTGACGGACGCATAGGTTTGAGTACGTTCCGTTCCCGATGAAATACTTACGGAGTGCTCGGATACCACGGAGTTCCGGAAAAGGATGTCGAACCAATTGGTGTTGGTATAGGCATATCTTTCGAGGAATGCCCTTCTTGCCTCCGGCGTATTCTCCACGCGGTACTTTCCGGTCACAGGATCGGGCGTATTTATATATTGGTACATTTTCCCGTAGATTCCGGAATTGGCTTTATTCGCAAGGCTCGACGACAAATATCCTTTCCTGTCAAGTTCCGAATAGATGGACATTTGGGAATAGGAATCCATGATGTTGTAGTCGGTATACAAGGGTTTTTGGCGGATAAAGAAATTACCGTTATACGAAACAATTGGACGCCCCTCTTTTCCTTTTTTTGTGCTTACCACGATGACGCCGTTCATGGCGCGCGCTCCATAGAGCGCCGTAGCTGAAGCGTCTTTCAGTATGTCGATACTCTCGATGTCGTTTGCATTCAAACCCGCCACCGCAGAGCCCAGCAAAGTAGTGGGATCGCCGCTCGACAACTGATCGTTGGATACATTGACCAAATCTTCGAGGACTACGCCATCAATAACCCAAAGCGGTTTATTATCGCCATAGATGGACGTTGCGCCTCTTATACGCAATTTGGGAGCCGCTCCGAAAGCGCCGCTCACATTTTGGACAGACACGCCGGCCGCTTTTCCTTCGAGCATGCGGCTGATATCCGTCATACCTTCGTTAAGAACATCTTCCGATTTAAGTTTAACCGTAGATCCGGTAAAGGTTCGTTTATCCAGATTCTGGAATCCTGTGACAACCACTTCGTCCAAAATCTTTTCATTCGTCTTCATTTCGATGCGTAAAGGCTTGTTGTCCGGGCCGATAGCAATAGTCTGAACTGCCATGCCAATGAATGTGACTGTTATTTCTTTTGCATTGGCCGGAACATTTATTGAAAAATGCCCCTTGTCGTCGGTGAAAGCGCCCGATGACGAAAAATTTACCACACTGATAGTTGCGCCGATAATGGGTTCCCCGGCGTCGTCCACTACAACGCCTTGAACCGTTTTACTTTTTTGTTGACCGTATCCAATATTGCACACGGAGGCCAGCAAAAATACAAGCAGTATAAAGTTCAGCATACCAGGCCTTACCGCAAGTTTGATGTGAATGTTTTCCATAAATTCCTTAAATTAAATTTTAAAATTAGTTTCTTAAACTACTGTTTTGATACATTTTTTTACATTAAAAATCCATAGGCTAGCAAATTTTTGGGTTTTTTTGTCGATTGTAAATAGCAAAAGATATTTATTCTATCCGGTTTCCGTATCAATCTCAAAGCCAAACGGAAATTTTGCATTGATACATTTGTTTATACAGGCTATAAAAATCATATATTTAATTGTTGTTTTATCAATAATATGTAAATACTGAAATACCGCGTGTAAATCATATATAAAAGCTAATTGATTCATACAAAGATATATAGCAGTTTGAAAGTTTAGGACTTAAATCAAAAGACAAATGTATATAAAATTTATATATTACAATACAAAACACATGGAAAAATATAAAAATTCAAAGTCGTTTTAAATCAGTTAAAAGATTTTTAAATGTATCGCAGTGTTTGCCAAAACGTTTAATATATCGCATAATATACTGTAAATCAAATTTTTACATGTCATAAATCTGCCTGTGTTTTTGGATTGACTGATTTTGCGCTTTGTATCAAAATAATCAGGCGCGCCCCGATGATATCAAAATGTAAAAGTGGCGACGTTCGTAACGGCGAAAGAGGCAGGAGCAGGCCTCCTGCAACCACAGCTTATTATCGGAGTAATAATAAATTTTATCGTTAATCTTTATAGTTTACCGGGAATCGGGAATTCACAGACAGGAAGGGTGAAATATAAAATATTTTTTAACGACTGAATATCAGATGTTTGTAGAAGTTGCAAACGTCCAGATTCATTTAACACAAAGAATGCGAAGCATGTCGCAAGGGACACAAGGAAAAAGCGCTCGGCGCCCTTTGCGATACGCCTTGCGCCCTATTGTAAAAAAACTCGTTTCCACCTCATTTTTTTCCAACAAAACAACCTCGGTAGCAATGAAATAATACAAATAACAACCTCGGTAAAATAAAAGAAAAATTAATCCTGACTTCGTTGTCCGGTTTGGGATCTGTCTGAATTTTGCCGTTCAAATTTCCAGAGGCGCTTTTTATGACAAAGGCATCTTTCATTTAACAAATTTTAAATGCAAATAGCTTTCAATTCCCTGTTTCCGCCGTATATTTGTAAAACAATTCGGAGTCTGGCAGGCAGACGGAAAACAGATGGAAATTAATGAATAGACATGTTGCAAATACTGTAGGGTCGTCCTTCGCATTTCCGGCGCTTGGGCGGTTGAAAAAA
>JAISSD010000112.1 GCA_031273295.1 Prevotella sp. | reverse complement strand
TTCAGAACTCCTGACGCGGTAAAGTTTTAATTGCTTTTAATGAATGATTTATAAAAACAATACCCCGAACTGGTATTGTCGTGATTTTGACAGGCTTAATATCGCAATATGCTTTGTATAAATATATTGGATATTCAAGCGCTGTAAAAATGCGACAGTTTATTCTGTGCCAAGTCAGGAGTTCTGAAGTTATCGAAAGCATCCAGCAATAAAGAATATGCTTTTGAATGTATGGATCGTGATGAAGATTTTTACGAATTTGAAACGTACAATCCTATCAAAAAGGGACAAATAAAGAACAATCAATAGTTTTTTAATTCGGATTTACAATAATGTATTGCAGAATTAAGTTATTGATAATCAATCGATAAACTCAAAAATAAATTATATGGCAATTAAAGACCTCCAGCCTTTCCCCCTTCGTCTCCCTGCCGAAAAAAAATCATTAAACATGCCATGTCGGGCCGGGATATGGAAAGCTTTCAGCTTAGCCCGACGGCTATGCCGGAAAAGGTTCAGGAAGCAGATTATTTTCCGGATGGCTTGTCGTCTTGAGCGACAGGTATCGGATAACAGGCATATAGATATTTTACCGCCTGTTGTTCACAGCCATTTTTTCTTCTTGAAATAAATCAGAATGACAGCGACAGCAAATATCATCAACCCTATGGAAAATACGTAGCCGTATTTCCATTTCAATTCGGGCATAATATCAAAGTTCATCCCGTAGATGCTGGCGATGAGCGTAGGCGGCATGAATATTACGGAAATCACCGTAAACATTTTGATTATCTTGTTCTGCTCGATGTTTACAAATCCCAGGAAAGTATCCTGCAAGTAATCCAGACGGTCGAAACTAAACCGGATATGTTCAAGCAGGGAATTTATGTCTTTGATAAGAATCGTAATCCTGCCGTGTAATTCTTTCGGCATCAGTTCGCTTTTCAGCATACTCGACACGGCGCGTTGCTTGTCTATAATATTTTCACGAAGCATCATCGTCTTTTCCTGAAGGTTCTTGATCTCCATCAAAAGCTCTTCATCCGCTTCCTGAATACTGAGGCTGTTACTCAGGGTAGTAATTTCCTGCGTCATATCTTCCACCATATCCGCGTCCATCTCCACGCGCGTTTCCAATATGGCTACAAAAACATGGTAACCCGTAGGATAATTTTTAGGATTGGCCGATATTTTCTTTATTGTTTCGTGAAAAGACGCCAGGTCTTCGCCACGCACTGTTATCAGTATATTGTTTTTAAGGATGAAAGAAACCGGTTCCCGTTCAAAATTGCCCAGCAAAAAGTTCGAATTGACCACCAAAGAATCTGCGGTTTCCATATACCGGGACGACATCTCTATTTCGACCATCTCTTCCTCTTCCTGTATATAGATTTTCAGATAATCTTCCAGTTCATTCTCTATTTCTTCGTCCACATTGTTCAGGTCAATCCACAGGAAATTTTTAACAGGCGTGGTTTTCAAAAATTCAATGCTACGGCTCATTCTTATAGCATTGTTTTTATGATAGAATAATTTTACTTCCGACATGAGCGCTTTTTTAAGGGTGTGTACTCTGTTTTCTCTAGTTTTGTCTTCCGGGCAGAAAAGCATCTACAATATTTGTCAACTTTTCAAAATCCGCAACCGAGAGCCTTTCGGGTCGCTCGTCAAAAATAGGATTGGCGTATGCTTCACAATCTTTTCCGAGCAAAGGTTTCATCGAATTCCTCAATGTTTTGCGGCGTTGGTTAAATCCTGTCTTGATTACCGTTTTGAACAACTGTTCGTCACAATCCAGATTCCGGCGTTTGTTCCTGACAAGTTTCACCACAGCCGATTTCACCTTCGGCGGAGGGTCAAACGCCTTCTCACTCACCGTGAAAAGATATTCTATGTCGTACCAGGCCTGAAGCAACACACTCAATATACCGTACGTTTTACCTCCGGGTACGGCAGCGATACGTTCGGCTACTTCTTTTTGCAACATGCCCGAACAACACGGTATATGATTTTTATAATCAAGCGTTTTGAAAAATATCTGAGACGAAATATTGTAAGGATAGTTACCGGTTACACAAAACCGTCCGCTATAGATTCGCGACAGGTCCAGTTTCAGGAAATCGTCCTTGATAATATGTCCGCGCAAGGCCGGATAATGTTCTTCAAGGTATGGTATGAAATCGTTATCCAGCTCCACGACAGTAAGATCCTTCTCCTTTTCTATCAGATACTGTGTGAGCGCGCCCATTCCCGGCCCTACTTCGATAACAGGCATATCCGGAAAATCGTCCAGTGTATCGGCGATACGGCGGGCGATATCCAAATCCTTCAGAAAGTGTTGCCCCAGGAATTTCTTCGGTTTGACTGTTGCCATACTTAACAATTATAATTATCTTTGCCGCCGCAAAGGTAGTGTTTTATTGCAAAAAACGGCTTGTGTATCTACGATTATATAAAGAAAATATAATTTCACAGTACAAATGGAAGATTCGACAGAAGTAACGGCTCCCAAGAAAAAATCCTTACCAAACACTTTTGTAAAAATAATACTGCCTTTGTTACTTGGAATTGCCATTGTTTATTACCTTGTCAGTAAAATCGATCCCGCCCGACTTTGGGACATTCTGAAAAATGCAAACTGGGGCGTATTGCTGTTCTCCCTGATATTCGGTTTGTCGGGTAATCTTATCCGGGGCTATCGCTGGGAATTGTTTATCAGGCCTTTGGGATATGCGCCCCGGTTATCCAGTCTGATATATGCCATACTGGGCGGTTACGCGGTTAATTTCGTGTTGCCGCGGGCCGGTGAGATATGGAAGTGCGGCATTGTGGCCAAAGAGGAAAAAATTCCCTTCGCCAAGTTGTTCGGCGCCATGATACTGGACCGTATATCCGACATGATTACCGTAGTTGCCCTGTGTCTTGCCACTTTTTTTATCAACATGCGTTTTTTCATATCCCAGCTTGAGCAAAACAAGTCCGCTCTCGACCTGATTGTAATGATAATACAATCGCCTGTTCTGCATATTGCGCTTGTTGCCGCGATAATAACCGCATACATTGTATTTAAATATTTCAAAGAAAATGTAATAGTCCGGAAAATAAAAAGTTTCTTTTCCAACATGGTCAACGACATGAGAGCTATACGAAGAATGAAAGCCAAAGGGCGCCTTCTTCTATGCACCATAGGTATCTGGGGGTCTTACTTCCTTTACTTTTACATTACATTTTATGCCTTCAGCTTCACTGCCGGCCTTGGTATTACCGCCGGATTAATCGCATTTGCCCTGAGCAGCCTCAGTATGGGCGTACCTTCCAATGGCGGGTTAGGGCCATGGCAAATAGCTGTCATTGCCGCCCTGATGCTATATAACGTGAACGAACTGAATGCTACAGCTTTCGCCACCGGGGTATTTGCCATCCAGTCTCTATGGGTGATTTTGTGCGGATTGTTTGGAATAGCTGCATTAGCTTTGAGAAAACAGAAATAACAGCTCCGCTCATTTGGAGGGATTGGAGAAGCTTTCACTTTTTTCGGGCGCAACCCACCGATTCCATAGCCGTCAAGCCAAGGCTGAAAGCCTTTCATGTCCCGGCCCGACATAGCATGTCGGGTGAAATGAACATGCCCGGCAATTACGTCCTGAAAAGGACAATATAATAAATATCAAAATGTCCATTTCAGCATTAATGCATCGGAAAAATGCCTGTTTTATACGAATTAATGTGGCATAATACGGTATTACCAATGTATTACGTTTGTATTTTCCCAATGGCGTCCATTAGAAATCAAAAATAATAAATAGGTTATTATCAGCCTGTTATATTCTAGTGAACATTTTGTGCTCCAAAATTTTTAACGCAAAGAATCCGCAAAATCTGCAAAGGAAATTCTTTGTG
>JAISSD010000011.1 GCA_031273295.1 Prevotella sp. | reverse complement strand
AATCACCGTTACATCATCGAAATCAAAGTCATTCATTCCTACGACAGTCCGCAAACCGTCCGGGAAGAGGGTCTGGAACAGATTCGGCAATACCGCGACAGGATTGACCCCGCAGCTCCGGCTTACCTGGTCATTTTCGACCGCCGGGATGAAGCCAAACTAAAGACATGGGACGAACGCATCGGATGGGAACAGGCGGAAGATATTACCGTGGTTAGCGCCTGACTGTCTGTAGCCTAACAGGAGCCGTAAACAACTGACAGCGCCGCTGATCCTTCGAATTCGGGGGGCGAACAGATTCAAAAGGAACCGGGAAAAAACTCGCCGGCTTAAACACGTTTCCGTTTTTAAGCTTTTTTCATCCAAGGCGGTTGAGTTACAATATGTTGAGAGCCTGTCTCGTGAAACCGTTCGTCGCATTTTAAAAAACAAACTTAAGACGTGGAAAATCCAAGGCCGGATAATACCGCCATCAAAGAAGAACAGTGATTTTGTGGCAAATATGGAGAAAGCACCGGAAGTTTACAAACGCCCGTATGATCTTATTTCCGGTTGTTTGCATGGACGAATCATCAAAACAGCCGTTGGCGAGAGCAAACTATCCGTTGCAGCCAAGCCGGAAGTTTGGAAAAATATGATCTTTAGGATGTCGCACGATCAAAGTCAGGACAGGTATTGACAAAAGAAACAAGGCCGCCCCGGATCTTGAGCCAGCCTCGCGTTTATCTTCAAGATTACGGATTATTTCAATCCGAGCTTCCCGGCAATATACTTGGGCAAAGCGCCCCTGTTTATCACAATGCTCATGGTCTTATACTTCACAAAAGCTTCCGAAGCATACCAGATACCTTTATAGGCGCCTGTTTCGCCCCAGGAGTTCTTTACCATATAATACTTGTTGCCGTTCCGATCCTTGGCGATACCATAGATCTGCATACCGTGATCATCGGTGGTTTCGTGATTGTCATAAGCTATCTGGCGCATTTCCTGGGTAATTGCTTTCTCCGTCACAGGGCCTTGTTCTATCTTCGATTTGATGTGGTTATTCTTTTCCGATTGGGAAAGTCCCAGCCAGCGAGCCTGATCGGACCCAATATTTTCAGGAGCCTCGTCGTCGGGGATAACGGCCAGCCCGTTGCGGGTAAAGCCTGTTTCACTGACGTCTGTTGCCCATGCCACAGTGTAGCCCTTATCGAGAGCATGGTCGATAGTCTGCATCATTTCGTCGATAGGGAGATTATAAGACAAGGCCCAGCGCCAGTTGTCCGGAATTTCAATTGCAAACGGCGCATAAAACGGATGGTGTGTAAACGAGGTCAGCGATATATAATTGTCCGCCTCCAGCCCTAACAACCGGCGAAACGATTCGGGAGTATATGACTTGCCATTATACAGGAATTCTGTGGGAACAGTACCGAAATAAGCATCCAGAATGCCATTCAAGCCTTGCATCCATACGGGAGAAATACGCTTGTTTCTATTTTCGCTGATCCCTTTCACATAGCCAGACAATCCTGCTTCTACTTCCCCGTGCTTATGCGTGGTTTCCCCATAGTTAAGGCCGGTATAAGCCTCGTCGGGAAAGACGCCGTATTCGTTAAGGGTTTCCATGACGTCAGCAAACGAGCCTCCCTGAGCAAAGTTAAGATTACCGCCTACTCTCACATATTTACCGGCTTTATCGGCGTAATTGCGACGCACGATATACATCTCCGACAGATCGTGTTCTCCTTTTCCCATGCGGATAACCTCGGATTCGAGGAATCCAATTCCGGAAAAGCTCCAGCAGGTTCCGCTATTACCCTGGTTCTTGATTGAGGTGACAGGATTCTCTTTTACAGTCGAGAATTGGTAGCCGGTCGTTTCCTGGGCGCTTATGCCCAATGCCGGCAATACAAACGCTGATAACATTACTAGTTTCTTCATATAATATATTTGGTTTTACGGTATTAATATCATTTTCTCATTGGTCAGGCTTCTGTTTCATCATGCTTTTTCAACTCGGGATACGCTATGCGCACGTGACGCATGCTTACCAGCTTTTCACAAAACACTTCTTTTGTCAGCTCTATATCTTTAAATGTAATAGGCGCATTCTTGAAAAGTCCGTCGCTCACCTGCGAATCGATGAGCCTGTTGACCATTTCCGTGATAGCTTCTTTGCTATTGTCTTTCAAACTGCGGGACGCCGCTTCTATCGTATCGGCCATCATCAGCAAGGCCGTTTCACGGGTAAACGGGGTTGGCCCGGGATAGGTAAAATCCGCAATATCCACTTTTTCGTCGGGATGGCTGTTTACGTATGAATTGTAGAAATATTTTACCTTGCCTTTTCCATGATGCGTCTCGATGAAGTCTATTATCTGTTGCGGCAGACTGTGCTTTCCGGCTATCTTCACGCCTTCTTCAACATGGCTTATGATAATTTGCGCACTTTCTTTTTCTGTCAGGCCCGCGTGAGGATTGATACCCTCAACCTGATTCTCTGTAAAAAAGATGGGATTGACCATCTTGCCTATGTCATGATATAATGCGCCTGTACGTACAAGGGTCGCATTCGCGCCTATACGGTGCGCGGCAGATACAACCAGCGTGGATACCTGCATCGAGTGCTGAAAGGTTCCCGGAGCCACCTCCGACAGTTCTTGCAACAGTGGCCTGTTTGTATTCGACAGTTCTATCATGCTGACTTCGGAGATGAAGCCAAACGCACGCTCGCACATATAGACCAGCAAGTAAGCAAACGATACGAATACAAAGTTGATACAGAAATAAATATACATTCTGACGTTCTCTATCAAAAGAGACGGGTCTCCTTCCGTACACAGAACCCATGCGGTATATGAAACAACGTATGTCAGTAAAATGAGCAGCGAGCAATATACCAGTTGAGAACGTTCGGAAAGATTCCTCAGACTGAATATGCACAGATACCCTATCATCACCTGGATCACAATGAACTGGGCCATCTGGGCCAACGGAAGCATCAGAGTGCATATCAGTACCGTGATTATGTGTGTTGTCATAGCTGTGCGCGAGTCTATGAACGTGCGGATCAGGATAGTAGGTATGGCAAACGGAATCAGGTACATCAGGCTGAACATTTTCGTTTCGGCCATGATCCCGGTGATAACGGGAAATATCCCTGTCATGATCAGGATGAAGATTATATTCTTCCTGTTGTTGTATTCGTGCAACCTGTAGAATTTAAGATATGCCATCAGCGACGTCATCAGCAAAGCGAGCATCACCAACTCTCCAAACATCAGCCAGCCGGGCTTGGATTTCGTGCCTACTTTACTCTCCACCTCGCGGTTGTATGAATCCAGTATGTTCTTTGTATGGGCGTCGACTATTTCGCCCCTGTCTATTATTTTCTCGCCCGACTGTACCTCCCCTTCATACAGCGCCACCTGCTTGAGCAACTCCTCTTTCTCGTTCGATGACATCTTTTCATCATACAACACATTCACATTCAGATAGTCGTTCAGATTAATGGCTCTCAGACGGGTTATATCCACATTGGACGGCGCGTCGCCCATGATCGTTTCGTAAGCCTGTCTGGGAGTATAAAAAGACGCCAGATGGCGCGTATTGGCAATGTTGTTGTCATTCACCAGTTGCAATTGCTTTCTGTTAAGCTGCCGCACCTTGTCATAATCCGTCGCCGATATTATCCCCGCCTTGTATACTTCGTTGAGTTTCCTTAGCACATAGCTTATATATTCGGGGGGAATACTTTTGGCCGCGGCGTCTTGCGAAAACTGGGAGGCCATTTTCTTCGATATATTCAAGTCCGTGTAGTAATATGGCTGATAGGACTGCAATATACTGTCTTTCTCTTCCTGTACCTGTTTGTCCGACTTGTGTATATGAAAATTGAACGGAGCGGTCAGCAAGCCGTATTGCCACGGCCTGTTTTCGTTGTATGAATATTTGTATTTGCCTTCACGGGGCAGGAAGTACCAGATCACCAGGATGGTAATTATAAAGAATACCGGAGTGGGTATCTTTATTCCGGAATTGAATATCTTGTTTCTTTGCGCCATAACACGATGGTTTAGAATACAAATCTACAAGAATATTTTTTATTGAACGAAAAATAAGGCTTAAAACGGATCCGTCACAATTTGAGGACGTTCATTACCCTGTCTACTACCCCGCTGTTGGAACGGACATAATCCCCCGCATGCTTTCCTGCGGCTTTGAGCGTTTCGTCGTATTGAAGAAATTCATCCATCAGCCCTCTGAAAGACAAGGCGTCGGATATGGAGTACCCGCCGCCCTGCTCGCGCAGTTCCTGAGCCTCGCGGAATTTCTTGAAATTAGGGCCAAATATGACAGGAATGTCGTATACCGCCGCTTCAACCACATTGTGTATCCCCACGCCGAAACCTCCTCCTACATAAGCTATTTGCCCGTATTTGTAGACGGAAGACAACAACCCTATGCAGTCGACGACAAGGCAATCGTAATCTGCCATTATTTCGGGAATAGCATTGGAGTAACGTATATACGGGCGTTGAAGATTGCTCTCTATATATTTCAGATGAGCTTCATTTATTTCATGCGGTGCGATTATCATTTTCAGGTCGGTGGTCATATTGAAGTATGTTATGATCACATCTTCGTCTTTTGGCCACGAGCTGCCAGCCACCAGTATTTTTTCACCTTCGGTTGCGGCTTTTTTCGCAAACGCCTCAACTACATCCAGCCGCCTGGCCTGCTTTTGTATATCCAGTACCCTGTCGAAGCGGGTGTCGCCGCAAATTTTTACATTCGCCACATTTATACTCTCCAGCAGTTCGGCGGAATTCGCGTCCTGCACACATATACATGTATACTTCTTCAATAATTTCCGCATATCCATCCCGTACCATTTGAAGAAGATCTGGGAAGGACGGAAAACGGACGAAACCGTATAAACAGGTATTCCCCGCTTGTGAAGCGTATTCACATAGTTATACCAAAACTCGTACTTGATGAAAACAGCCATTGCGGGGCGCGCCAGTTTCATGAACTTTTTCACATTGCGCTTTTTATCGAAGGGCAGGTAACAAACAATGTCGGCCAAAGGATAATCTTTACGCACTTCATATCCTGACGGGGAAAAGAATGTAAGCAGTATTTTATATCCCGGATACCTGCGTTTTACTTCTTCGATAACAGGACGGCCCTGCTCAAACTCGCCCAGTGAAGCCGCATGGAACCAAATGTATTTTGCTTTGGGGTCAACCTTGTCTTTCAGTATCTTGTACGTTTGTTTATGCCCTGCGACCATCTTCCCCGCCTTTCTGTGAAAAGGCGAAATAATATGAACAACAAACGCATACAGATATATGGCCGGATTATAGAAAAACATGCTTATGAAATTTTAATCTTCCGAATGGCTCTTTGAAGGCGGTTGATAGTTTCGTCCTTTCCAATAGCAGCCGTTATGTCGAATATATGCGGACCTTTCGATTCTCCTACGATAGCCAGGCGAAAGGCGTTCATCACATTTCCCGGATGGTAACCTTTGTTTTCTATCCACGCTCTTGCGGTTTCTTCCTGATTGTGCGCCGAGAAGCCGTTTATTCCTCTCAATATGTCGATCAACTCCGTCATTTGCGCGGGAGAATCTTCTTTCCAGCGTTTTTTTACCGCCTTTTCATCGTAAGATACGGGAGCAACGAAAAAGAAAAACGACTGATCCCACAATTCCTTTACAAAGTTTACGCGCTCTTTAACCAGGCCTGCTACTGTTTCAACATAGGCCATGTCCGCATCCACGCCCTTTTCTGCGAGTATTGGACGGTACATGCCGGCTATTTCTACGTTCGGCTTTGACTGGATATATTGGTGATTGAACCATTTGCCTTTTTCATAATCGAACTTGGCGCCGCTTTTGCTGCATTTTTCAAGAGAGAAGAGTTGTATGAGTTCGTCCATCGACATTATTTCCTGATCGTTACCCGGATTCCAGCCCAGAAGGGCGAGGAAATTGATAACCGCTTCGGGCAGATAGTCGCTTTCACGGTACCCGGAAAATATCTCTCCGGTTTTCGGGTCCTTCCATTCCAACGGAAATACAGGGAATCCCAGACGGTCTCCGTCGCGTTTGCTCAGTTTGCCGTTCCCTTCGGGCTTTAGCAGTAGTGGCAGATGAGCGAACTGCGGCATCGTATCTTCCCATCCAAAGGCCTTGTATAGGAGGACGTGCAACGGCGCCGAAGGCAACCATTCTTCGCCGCGTATCACATGGGTGATTGCCATCAGGTGGTCGTCCACTATGTTTGCCAGATGATATGTAGGCAGGTTATCCGCTGATTTAAACAATACTTTATCGTCAAGTACCGAGGAATTATATTTGACTTCGCCACGGAGAAGGTCATTTACGCTTACATCCTGATTGGTTTCGATTCTGAAACGGACTACATACCGCTTACCTGCATCTATCAAAGCCTTGACTTCTTCTTTGCTCAATGTCAGGGAATTACGCATGTCTCCACGTGTGGACGCGTCGTACTGGAAATTCGCGGTAACGGCGCGTTTAGCTTCAAGTTCCTCCGGCGTATCAAAAGCAATATATGCCATGCCTTTCTCAAGAAGTATGTCGACATATTTCCTGTATATTTCTTTCCTGTCCGATTGGCGGTATGGCGCGTATGCGCCTCCGATGTGCGTGCCTTCATCGAATTTCAGTCCAAGCCATGCAAAAGCTTCTATAATATACTCTTCAGACCCGGGCGCAAAACGTTGCGAATCCGTATCTTCAATGCGGAGGATAAAATCTCCTCCATGCTTTTTGGCAAACAGATAATTATACAATGCCGTGCGCACGCCTCCAATGTGCAAAGGCCCTGTAGGACTGGGTGCAAAGCGTACCCTTACTTTTTGAAACATATCTTACAGTTTAATCAAGGTTACAAATGTATACAAAATAAGTGAAAAACGAAAAGCGAAAGTTTAAATCAAGGCTGCAAATGTATATATACTGTGTCCGGCATGGTTTTGTGCATGGATGGTATATGGTAAAAACGAGGTTTTTGCGCTCCAAAATTTTTAACGCAAAGGATCCGCAAAATCTGCAAATGAAATTCTTTGTGCCCTTTGTGATACACTTTGTGTCTTTTGTGTTAAATGAATTTGACCCTTCTTTTTTTTGCAGTGCGACAATTTGAATTGCTTTGTGCTTGGAAGATATATGGTAAAAATGAGGTTTTTGCGCTCCAAAATTTTTAACGCAAAGAATCTGCAAAATCTGCAAATGAAATTCTTTGTGTCCTTTGTGAAACGCTTTGTGCCCTTTGTGT
>JAISSD010000096.1 GCA_031273295.1 Prevotella sp. | reverse complement strand
TGTCGTATCCGTTCGAACCGGATGGTGAGGATGACCAGTGGTTGCCTTGGTTGCCTACGGCAGTCAGCGGGCCGGTACTGATGATACGGTACCCGGCAGCGGGAAAGAAGCAGCCACTGGATTGAATGTATCTGCGGACGGGGCAATTCCCGAACACGGATACAATCTTGAATATATAACCAACGGGAAGTCTGTTTTCTGTTCCAGTTGGCGGGCTGCTGAATTTATTGGCCACACTCCCATCAGGTGTTATTGTCTGATGAAACTCCGGGCTTCGGTTTTTTTTTAATTGAAAATGAAAAACAATTACGGATTACAGGTAACAAACCAAAATAAATTCTTTAACACAACGCACGGACTGGGCGTGCGCCCGGCTGCTGCCGTTGCCGGCAGGGAGCACGGTGCTACTGGTGAGATCAACGTCGTAGGCGGCCGAACCATAGGGCGAAGACGTGTAGTAGGCGCCGTAGTTGCCTACGCTGGTCAGCCCGCCGTAATCGTCGTAACGGTACCCGGCAGCGGGAAAGAAAGCAGCCACTGGATTGAATGTATCTGTGGATGGGGTAATTCCCGAACACGGATACAGTCTTGAATATATAACCAACGGGAAGTTTCTTTTCTGTTCCAGTTGGCGGGCTGCTGAATTTATTGGCCACGCTTCCATCAGGTGTTATTGTCTGATGGAACTCCGGGCTTCGGTTTTTTTCTTTTGGTTACGGGTCTCTTCGGGTACATTTGACTGCGTCGAATCAAGGTCTCAAATTGTCGCAAGTGTGCGGAATATGCGGAAGTCCCTATGAGACGATACTTGTATATCGCACCGGAAAGTATTTTTTATGTGCCGTACCTGCGAGACTTGCCGGCGCGAGGTGATTACGTTTCCGTAGATTCCGCTTCGCTTCATCCACGGTTAATAAAGAGTCGTCCCCTGCGGACTTTTACGCAAGATCACCGGTTGTTTCAATAGCGTCATGCAAACGCGCGATTTGCAGAGACGTTGCGCGCCACCTCTCTTTTACTGATTGCTGCGATATGTGTTTCGCTTCTGTTTGACTTGTAAAAAAACCGAAATAAATTCTTTAACACAACGGACGGGGGAGGCCGAACGTCCGGTTGTTGTTGTTGGCAGGGTTCACGTCGCCACTGTTGAAGGCCAGGTAGTACGCGTTCGAACCATTCGGCGAGGACGACCAGGATTAGCCGGCGTTGCCTACGTTGTTCAGCTCGCCGTTGGTGTTACGGAACCTGAAAAGCAGCCACTGGATTGAATGTATCTGCGGACGGGGTAATCCCGAACACGGATACAGGCTTGTTTTTATAACCAACGGGAAGTCTTTTTTCTGTTCCTGTTGGCGGGCTGCTGAATTTATTGGCCACACTTCCATCAGGTGTGACCGCTGATGAAACTCCGGGCTCGGTTTTTCTTGAATTGAAAATGGAAAAATGATTATGAATCACAAGTCTTGATAATAAGCAAAAGAAAGAGCGGGAATCTTGCCGTGCATCGTCCTGTCCACTAGCTTGGTAAAGCGCCGTCCCATAGGGACTTGCCGGCGCGAGGTGATTACGTTTCCGTAGATTCCGCTTCGCTTCATCCACGGTTAATAAAGAGTCGTTCCCTGCGGGACTTTTACGCAAGATTACCGGTTGTTTCAATAGCGTCATGCAAACGCGGGATTTGCAGAGACGTTGTGCGCCACCTCTCTTCTACTGGTTGCTGCGATATGTGTTTCACTTCTGTTTGACTTGTAAAAAAACCGAAATAAATTCTTTAACACAACGGACGGGGAGGCCGAACGTCCGATAGTTGTTGTTGGCAGGGTTCACGTCGCCACTGTTGAAGGCCAGGTAGTACGCGTTCGAACCATTCGGCGAGGAAGACCAGGATTAGCCGGCGTTGCCTACGTTGTTCAGCGCGCCGTTATTGTTGTTACGGAACCTGATGGCAGCCACTGGATTGAATGTATCTGCGGACGGGGCAATTCCCGAACACGGATACAGGCTTGATTTATAACCAGCGGGAAATCTCTTTTCTGTTCCTGCTGGCGGGCCGCTGAATTTATTGGCCACACTTCCATCAGGCATTACCGCTGATGAAACTCCGGGCTCGGTTTTTTATTTTAGTTATGGTTACGGGTCGCTTCTTGTTTCTTGTTTTCTCTATTTTGCACTTTTCACCCACATTGCCAATTGCAAGTCCTTGCCGCGTTTTACTTCCTTGAATGTCGTTTCAGGATTCGGATTTTCGGGATTCACAGCCAGGGAAAGGCTTTCGGGCCGCAAATTCGAAAGAGCAGGGGATCCGCTGAGCTTGTAATACGAACAGCAATTCCTGACGCAACCGTATTTAAAGACCCAGGCGTGATCCGTCATTATTTTTTTCCGGATATGAAAAGACCTGTAATGTTTCATTGTACCCAGGTATGAATTCACCGTGCATCGTAAACTGTTCAGATTGACATTTTCTTTTGTCTTCTGTTCCTCCAGGGCTTTCCGCATATTGGCTTTGGTCTTGTTACCCACATAGATACGGTGAGGCTTGATATAAGCGCCTGTATACAGGACTCCGTTTTCATATTTTTGCAGGTATATTTTTTTGGGATGAAGCGTAATTTTCAGTTTATCCCGCAGGAAAGCGGCAATTTTCGGAATAGCTTCTTTCAGTATGTTTTTATCCTGGTGGACAATATAGAAATCGTCCACATAGCGTCCGTAATGTTTAAATCTCAGTTCCCTCTTGATATAATTGTCGAACGAGGCGAGGTAAACATTACTGAACAACTGGCTGGTCAGGTTTCCGATAGGAATCCCGCAGCCTTCAGGAGAATGGAGAAGGCTTTTATCAGGCGGTAGCCCGTCCCAGTCGGAGGGAGAACCTTTGCGGTGGAAATTTTTTGTCGGATCGTTGAATATGATTGCCTGAGCCAGATAGAGTATCAGGTCATAGTCGAGCTTGTCTTTCCATTTTATCCCGTCCGAATCTTTGCGGTCGGCGTATTTATGTAGAGTGTCGGTTACCTGTTTATGCAGGATAGCCCGGTCGATGCTCATGAAATAACCCCGTAAATCAAGTTTCAGGACAAAGCACGGGCGGGTGTAATTCCCGGAACAGCTGCGGATATGATGGTCGATCCGTTTTACGCCATAATGACTGCCTTTTCCTTTGCGGCACGAATAACAGTCGTGGATGTAGGTTCGTTCGAAAACGGGGCTCACGTAGTTGAAAAACAAATGGTGAATAACCCTGTCGCGGAAACTGGAAGTGAATACCTCTCTTTTCACAGGCTTGGAAATAATAAAGGCTGTACAGGGATCGGGTACGTACTCCTTCTTTTGTATCCGGCAGCACAGGTCGAACAGGTTGTGCTCCAGATCCATCTCGAAACGTAGCTGGTTAATTGTATTGCGTTTGTTTTTCCGTGCATTGTAATATGCAAGGAACAAATCTTCGAGTAAACTTCTTTTCTCCATAATTGCGAGATTGTTTGATTTAGATTTAATAGAAAAAAACCGAAATAATTCTTTAACACAACGGACGCTGACGGCGTACGCCCGAGGGTTGGGGTTGTGGGCAGGGTACACGTAGTTACCGGTGAAGTTCAGACACTACGCGGTCTAGCTACCGGACGGCAAAGAAAGCCGGTAGTGGCCCGGTGTACCGGTACTGTGAAGACAATACCCGGTAGCGGAAAAGAAGAAGCCGGATTAGATATGTCCGCAGACAGGACAATCTCCGAACACGAATACCCTGAATATGTAACTGACAGAAATATACTTTTTTCGTATAGGGAGCTTTAACTGCATCGCGTTCCGGGATTGCTAATTGCAATCGCTTTAACCTTTATCAGGATTTCGGATTGCAATTAACAATCAAGAGAACAGAGTGTCGCTAAATCCGAAAGGACGGAGAAACACCCGGTCCGGTTTTTATTTCTTTTATATTTTTCCATTCATATTGTCACATTAAGTCAAAGAACTCTCGTTACAAAAAATTTGTACTTTGCGCGATATGGATTTGTGCAAAGCAAAAGAACAAGCATATTTGCAAAACTTCCGGGGAAATGCACTGTGCTTGTGTTGAATTTATCCGAAGAAGAAATCCGGGAACTAAATTACAAAAATTTTCGGGAATAGTAACTACATCTTCAAAAAAGATTACACGAGATTTACCTGATATCTGAAAAACAGGCGCGTAACGAATATATCGGTGTAATCTTTTTTCCATTCTTAACAACTAGCCCTGTTTAGAAAAAAAACCAAAATAAATTCTTTAACACAACGGACGGTGATGGCGTGCGTCCGGGCATCGGGGTTGGCAGGGTACACGCGGTCACTGTAGAAGCGCAGGTAGTATGCGTTCGAACCACCCGGCGAGGATGTCCAGTAGTCGCCTTGGACGCCTATTTCGCCCAGCGTGCCGGCAGTGCTACGGTACCCGGCAGCGGGAAGAAAGCAGCCACTGGATTGAATGTATCTGCGGGCGGGACAATTCCCGAACACGGATACAGTCTTGATTTATAACCAACGGGAAGTATATTTCCTGTTGGCGGGCTGCTGAATTTATTGGCCACACTTCCATCAGGCGTGACCGCTGATGAAACTCCAGGCTTGGTTTTTTATTTGTCTATATTTTTTATTCATATTGCCGGTCAAATCCCGAAAGACAGGGAGTATGCAGGGGTCGCTCCACTTTTCTTCTTCCTGACGAATTAAAACCCGGTTGTTTTTCACTTGGAAATATATGCACATATATCTTTGATATGATTGCGACATGGCTGCGCTGTATATATTGCGTATGCTGGAAACTCTACCGGGCCATACTTTCCATACGGAATGCTGTTTTGAAACGGGCATGCAAAAGTTGCGTCAAAGAGCATAAATATATTGCGAGTTTCATGTGACCGTTAAAAACAAATCATATACACATGAAAATTCAAACTGTTACAAGTTATTTATTTTTCATTGCTTGGTTGTTTAGACATAATTATAATAATTTATTTTCCAAGTTTGTCAATGAATATTTTGTTTCTTAATTTTGCACGCTCTAATAATGATGAGTATTTAATAACTTCTGTATAAATTGAGCCGTCAGAGCGTCCACTAAAACCAATTACCTTTTCTGACGGTCGAAACCAATAATTCAAATGTTGAGAATGTTCAAACCTGCTTACTCTGCCTCTAACGTCCCTGTCTTCAATATCTTCCCCAATTAGATAACCGAAAAATGTTGTTAATTGAATTTTATCCGAGGTGTAATTCTTCAACAAACTTGCATAAAAATCAATTTGGGTTAGATGTTCCGATACATTTACATCAGGAGCTTTCAATTCAATTATGATACATTTTTCTTCTTCGGGGAAAAGCAAAATATCAGGTCTTTTGGTCAACCGCTTTTCTCCAAGTGAATTCAAATATCTTTGTTCTTCTTCGCTAAAATCTTTGTCAAATATCTTTTCTCCTTTATATTTTATATCTTTCAATTCGGTTTCAGACACTCCTCCAAAATGCACGAATTCTTCTGCAATTAGCCATAAATCACTATCTTCCGGATTATTTGAAGATTGTTGAAATATTAAATTATGCATTATTTTTTCATCAATTCTTCCCCCGTTTTTAAGTTTGTCTAACTCGTAATCCAATGTTTTTTGAAACAATGATAAAACCATTTTTCTCCTTGCAATATATTGAGTTAAAGAAGTTCTATTTTGCAAAGGAATAATTCTTGTAAGCTCCTTTACTTCTTTGTCTAACTTTTTTTGATAATCTGTACTATTCGGCGTTAATCTATTTAGAGCATCTATTCGTTTTTTGATTTCAATGTCTTTTTTTGCAACAAGTTCGGAGTCTGCCTTGTAAATTTTTTCTAAAACAGTTTCTTCATCGTCTGTTGGCTTGATTTTTGCTTTTCTAATTGTTTCATCGTTCAATAGAAACATATCTCTTAATGACTCCAACTCTATTTGTTTCTCTTTTGTGTGTTCAATAATTTCAGGATATGAATCGTGGATTTTTCCATTTGCTGTTTCTCTGATTTCGTCTATTGTAATTACTTCTTCCGGAAATAAATCAGGGTCTCCGTAAGATTTTTTAAAATCGGCTTCTGTAGGAATATGTAAATTTCCTCTTGTATCAGTATCTGCGCCATTAATAATATTGCCTGAAAGCAAAAACAAATATCTATTTCCATTAATTAAATCATCAGAAGCAAGACTGTCTAATTTTATTTCCTTTGCAATTTCTCCTTTACTAACCAGTTTAATTGAGTTTTTCTGTAAATCGTTTGAGTTTATTTTAAAACTTTTCAAATTTAAGGTTTCGAAATTTGTGGATTTCTCAATTTTCCCTTCCATATTGATTTTCGAATAATAAACATCTATATCTTCTGATTTATCGACATTGGGGATATCTTGTATAGTTATTGTTTTCTCATTTTCAGAATCAACTGCTCCATTTATTGTTCTTTGAATTTTTATTTCAGGCATATTTTCCCTGCTATCACAAAAAAGAGCGAGAAATTTATTTTTTAAACTTTCTTTTAAATCCTTTTCCGATATTGTTTTGAAATATTCCCTGTTTTCCGGTTTTTTAGGATTTGACTCTAATGGAATAGAAAGCTTTAAAATAGTATATGGATTTGTTTCGGTAGTTTCTTCATCTGCGTCAAGTCTGACGATAGCATTTTCATTGATAAATGCTTCATTTTTTGATAATGTAAAAATCCGTTTTCTAAACCCTGTTGAGGAAGAAATATCCTCAAAAACTGATTCATATTCGGCTTTTTCAAAAAAATGAATGAACTGAACTCTTCCGGAGCCTTTATTTCCTATTCCTTTTGAAGTATCGTCCAAATTCAAGAATCTTGTAAATTCTTTATCATTAAAACCTATGCCATTATCTTCAATCGTGATATTGTCAAATTCATAACTTTTATTTTGTTCCGAATATAAGTTTTTATTCAATTGAATATTTATTACAATTTTCCCCTCGGATAGATTTTTTATAGCTTCATAGGCATTAATAAAAGCCTCATAAACAGGGCGAAGTTTATCTGTACTTTTTGCAATCTTTTGAATACGACCATCATATTTCGTACCAAAAGCAGTGATATATCCTAAATTCCACATAAGCGTTATTTTGTAATTTGATATTTCACTTTTTCTTCCGCCACTTTCAGCGCTTCAATAGCATTTTGCTCATCAGCTAATTCATAAACTATCTTGTCGGATAGCCACGCTACTAACAGCTCATTTTCGTTCACATTAAAAAATTCAGCAAGTTTGATAATATGTTCGCGACTTGCCTTTCGTTGTCCACGTTCAATTCTACTTGGAATAGCTTGGTCAATATCAAGATATGCGGCAACTACCCGTAAAGGTAACTCCCTGCCTTCCCTTAACTCCCTGATTCTATCACCTGAATTCTTCATCTTGCCAAGATCAGTCAAAAATATTTTAACAAAAGTACTAATTATTTTGAATACAATAATGAGCTTGTCATAAAAAGTTATCAACATATACCTTGCTATTGTCGAGACAGTCGCCCCACAAGCGTATATCAGCTTGGAAACCACCACTAAATCCATCAAATGAAATCAAAATTTCATATAGATTTCAGAGCCGGGGGAGTTTTGCTTTCATAGAAAAACCAAAATAAATTCTTTAACACAACGGACGGAGAAGGCGAGCTTCCGGTCGCCGCTGTAGACAGGGTTCACGTGGTCACTGCCGAAGGTCAAGCCGTACGCACTTGAACCACCCGGCGAGGATGTCCAGTAGTAGCCGCCGTAGCCTATGTAGCCCAGCGTGCCGGCAGTGTTACGGAACCCGTTAGCGGGAAAGAAAGCAGCCACTGGATTGAATGTCTCTGCGGACGGGGTAATTTCCGAACACGGATACAGTCTTGATTTATAACCAACGGGAAGTATATTTCCTGTTGGCGGGCTGCTGAATTTATTGGCCACTCTTCCATCAGGCGTGACCGCTGATGAAACTCCGGGCTCGGTTTTTATATTTTATACTTCACGCGGCATACTTTTGTATAAAAATACATTATAATACAACGCATGGAATTCATCTGTTCATGCGTTTTTTACCATATAGCTTCCATGCGCAAAACCATGTCGTGCACGGTATAGTTACGGGTCTCTTCAGGTTCATTTGACTGCGTCGAACAGACGTAGTCAAATGAACTCATACAACACGCTACAATTGCCCGATAACTTCCATGTCTATATACCATTTGGATTCGGTCTTTTCAACTTTGGTAACTCTGAACTTGCTGCTTCGTTGCAACAACAATTCGGCCTCGTATCCGATTTTTTTTGCTTGCGCTTTTCCATCCCAAAGCAATCCGTTTTTGCCGTCTGTATTCCCGCCCGCAAACGCGGAAAAAGGTTCGCAGTACAACATCTTCGTTCCCTTGGGGCAGTAAATGTTGTATATGACATCGCTGGAAGAAAAATTCAAACGGTCGCCGTTTCCACAACTTGCAAAAGCCGGTTCGACCCCGGTTTTTCCGGTCAGGAATTTTTTGGCTTCCGCAATACCGGCATTTTTTAAATTGATCCCGAAAATACTTTCAACATTGATTGTCCCCGCGCCGCGTTGTACCCATATATCAAAGTCATACGAAGATTTATTTATCATGCCGGTAAGATTTTTAATGTCTTTTTTCGAATCCCTGCCTTTATTGCCTGAATATGGCAGTCCCCTCAAAGGTTCATTCACATAACCGCTTTCCTTTGTATAGTAATATGCCGCTTCTTTTTCCTGAATCGACGCGTTCTTCCAAACGGTTTCAATAACATTGCGCATTTTCTTGTCGGCGTCTTCCGCACTTTTTGTCCGTATGGCGGCGTCTTTGCGTTCCCGGGTATAATTGTCGGGATTGTCCCAATCCACGGCATTGTTGCCTGTATTCATGGAACACCCGGAAAATAGCAACGGAAATACCGCCAGTAAAAACAGGATTTGTTTCATATTGGTTGCAATTAAAAGTCAGACATTACAATACCGAGTCAGCTTTACGGATTGTTCTGCCTTGCTAATGTGTGAATCCATCCTTTATTTTTTGACCTAAGTACTTACAATATGGTGAAGACAAGCATTATTTTTCATGTTCACAAAAAAGAAAACTCAGAACTCCTGACGCGGTAAAGTTTTAATTGCTTTTAATGAATGATTTATAAAAACAATACCCCGAGCTGATATTGTCGTGATCTTGACAGGTTTAATATCGCAATATGCTTTGTATA
>JAISSD010000009.1 GCA_031273295.1 Prevotella sp. | reverse complement strand
ACGCTAAAGACCCAGGCTGGACGCTTTCTGGAAACGGGACGGATTGATATAAAACAGCATGCAGCCATTTGCAAATATGCGGATTCTCTTTTGAAGCAGCTGTCGGACTGGCAGGAAGCTGGGGCGGCGCCACCCGCCGCTGTTAAGATTTTTCCGGGAACCGCAACCTGAAATAAAGAATTAAGAATTAAGAATTAGGAATGAAGAATTAAGAATTAAGAATCAGGAATTAAAAATCAGCTGGAAACGAGGTTTTTTACCATTTTGCGGCGTGGCGTTCTTCCTTGTTTTCAAGGAAATTCTTTGTGTCCTTTGTGAAACACTTTGTGCCCTTTGTGTTAAAAGGATTTGACCGTTCTTTTTTTTGCAGTGCGACAATTTGAATTGCTTTGTGCATGGAAGATATATAGTAAAAATGAGGTCTTTGTACTCCAAAATCCGCCACGATACAAATAAGATGTTCCTTTGCAGAGGTTGTTTTGTCAAGAAATCAGGTGGAAACGAGTTTTTTTACCATTTTGCGGCGTGGCGTTCTTCCTGATTTTCAAGGAAATTCTTTGCGCCCTTTGTGATACACTTTGTGTTGAAACAACAATTCAAACCCAAAATACGCAATATTGAAATTTAAAGGAAAGGCGGCGCCCCGGATATTTTTGTTCGACGCGCTTATAGATCGCTAATTTTTATGTAAGTTTGTATATAAATTTGAACAAAAAATGAAGATCAAGCTATTTGCATTACTCGCCCTTGTCTCGTTCGTGACCGTATTATCGGCCCAAAACGCCCGTGAGATACTGGACAAAGCATCGGAAGCATACAACAAAGCAGGCGCTGTCACAGCAAGTTTTACATTGGATTCGAAAGATACGAAGTCGCATTCTACATACAGCTACGACGGAAAGGCCTTTATGAAAGGCGATAAATTTAAAATAGAGATACCCGACGCCATTACCTGGTTTGACGGTACCACCCAGTGGGTGTATGTGAAAGATACAGAGGAAGTAAACATCACTAACCCCACAGGCGAAGAGCTGCAGGCTATCAGCCCGTCCGTGCTGTTCAACATTTACAGGAAAGGATTTAACCTGTCGTACAAAGGCGAAAAAAGAATCGGCGGCAAATCGCTGCATGAGATAGAACTTAGGCCGCAAAAAAAAGGAAGCGCTTTTGCCAAAATAACGCTGTTGATAGATAAAACAAGTAATATCTTCTTTAAAATTACGGCAATTGATAACGCAGGTGTGGAAAATGTGCTGACTGTAAGAAACTACCAGGCCGGAAACAATATGACCGACGATACGTTCCGGTTCAATAAAAAAGATTTTCCAAGAGCCGGGATCGTTGATTTGCGTTAAATGGATCTTGTTTGTCATTCTATAAAAACAAGGAACGGATAGACTTTGCGCGAAATAAATATTTCCTGTGTCTTTGCCCGAAATATAAATGAAATATATAAAACTTAAAACATGAACGAAAAAGTACGTTGCCTGATCATCGGCTCGGGCCCTGCGGGATATACCGCTGCAATTTATGCGTCGAGAGCGAATTTATTCCCTGTGCTTTATGAAGGGATACAACCCGGCGGTCAGTTGACCACAACTACCGAGATTGAAAATTTCCCCGGCTATCCAGAAGGAGTTACAGGGTACGAACTAATGGAAGACCTGAAAAAACAGGCTGCACGTTTTGGCGCTGATATCCGTTCAGGGATCGCTACGTCTGTAGATTTCACCTGCTATCCCCGCAAAGTGACTATCGACGGGGAAAAAGTAATTGAAAGCGACACGGTTATCATTGCTACCGGAGCCAGCGCAAAATATCTTGGTCTCGCCGACGAAACAAAATATGCAGGCTTGGGAGTTTCGGCATGCGCCACATGCGACGGATTTTTTTATCGCAAAAAAAGGGTAGCCATAGTAGGCGGAGGAGATACAGCCTGCGAGGAAGCCATCTATCTGGCAGGCCTGGCGGAAAAGGTTTATCTGATTGTGCGCAAACCTTACCTTCGCGCATCGAAAGTGATGCAGGACAGGATTTTGCAAAACCCCAAAATAGAAATACTGTTTGAATGTAACGTCGTAGGGCTGTTTGGCGAGAACGGCGTGGAAGGCGCTCATATTGTGAAACATCAAGGCGAGGCCAATGAAGAAAGATTCGACGTCGGGATTGACGGATTCTTTCTCGCCATAGGCCACAAACCAAATACGGATATCTTCAAAGACCGGATCAACCTGGATTCCACAGGATATATACTGACCGAACCGGGTACCCCGAAAACATGTGTAGAGGGGGTATTTGCGGCAGGAGACGTAGCCGACCCCCACTACCGGCAGGCTATCACAGCCGCCGGAAGCGGTTGCAAGGCTGCGATTGAGGCTGAACGATATTTGAACGGGAGAGGATTGTAATACATCCTGGCGTATTTGACTGCGTTGAACCGGCGTTTCAAATGCGCTTATACATCCTTGTTATACAAGTAAAGTCCATGGCTTGATTTTTGCAAGATCTATTTTTAGACTCAAAAACCAATTAACGAACCCGATGAACTGGAAAGACTGTTTCTACTTTCAAAAACGGGACAGGACTGCGATAATACTCTTGCTCGTCCTTATTGTCCTCGCCGGCGGTATATATATTTTTACCAGGCCGCAGCCGCGAACAAATGACGGCGACATGGTTTCGCTGGAAGTCTCGGGTGCAGACGCCGACTTTGATACAGACAATATGCCGGTTGACGGCATGGACAATATGGACAATACGACGATCGATGATATAAAGCCGGTCAGAGCCAAACCGTCGGCTTACCCTCGTCAGGAGAAGCTGAAAGCCGGCGAAACAATAGAACTCAACAGCGCTGATACGTCCTCGCTGAAAAAGATCCCCGGAATAGGGACAGGCTTCGCAAACAGGATAGTCAAATACGGGAACCTGCTGGGAGGCTATGCCGATATTGCCCAATTGAAAGAGGTTTGGGGATTGGACGACGAGTTATACAACAAGGTCGTTCCTTATATCACGCTTGATCCCCGGGTAAGGAAGACGAGGATAAATTCGGCAGACTTTAAAGAGTTGAATAAACACCCGTATATCGACTTTAAACAGGCTAGAGCAATTGTGGATATCAGGGAACGGAAGGGCAATATAGAGTCGCTGAAACGCCTGTCCCTGCTCGAAGAGTTTACGGAGGATGATATCAAAAGGCTTGCGCCTTACCTCTCTTGCGACTAGATATAATATTCCGCCAAATCGATCAGTCCCGCACGCATGGCGTATTTGATCGCCTCGTGCACGTTATTTATTTCCAGCTTGCGAAAGATGTTTTTGCGATGAGTGATGACGGTATGAAAACTAAGATTGCGGTTCGAAGCTATTTCTTTCGTTGTGCGCCCTGAAGCTATTTCTTTAAGGATCTCTTTTTCTGTTGTGGTAAGGACGCTGTCGGACGACTCTTTTATCGGCCTTTGGCTCTGAAAAAGCAGATTTGCGACGCGTCCGCATATAAAGCGTTCGCCCCGGAATATATGACGCAATCCCAGGCTTATCTCGTCCAGCCCGCAAGATTTCAATACGATACTGTATGACTCGCTGTCTGTGACCAAACGGCGAAGAAAGTCGTAACTCAACTCGTCGGAGAATAACAGCCAGCGGGACTGGGAAAAACGGTATCCCGTATTTAAAAGTTCGTCTACGCCGGTAAAATCGGACAAGGTATAATCCAGTATCACAATTGCATCGGGACAGGATGAAAGGAACTTTATCAGTTCCGGTTTACTTTCTGCAAACCGGACGGAAAATGCGTTCCCGGTCCCGTTTACAAGGGTTTCCATCCCTATGCGGGTAATATCCTGCCTGTCGGCTATGATTACATCTTTCATCCCAATCTTTAACTGTTTGATACGATTAGGGATCAAAGATAGTCATTTTTGTCCGAAAAACTTCGAAAAAAACATCATTTGATAATCCAGCGCATTATTCCAGTATTCATGCGTATGCCCTCCCGGACGAACAATATAATCGTGGGGGATGTTCATGTATAACATCTTCTTGTGTAATTCCTCGTTTACCGTATAGAAGAAATCGTTCACGCCGCAGTCGATTATGATGGCCAACGAGTTAGGCTGTATCTTGTGCAGGCGGTTTATAACGGTATGGTTATCCCAGTTTTCTTTGTTCTCTTTATATTTTCCAAGCCGCTTTTTCATGTCCCAGTTATCCGGGAAAGGACGGATATCCACTCCGCCGCTCATGGAACCGCATGCCCCAAATACTTCGGGATGATTGATCCCCAGCCATAAACCGCCATGTCCGCCCATGCTGAAACCTGTCACCGCGCGCCCTTTGGGTGAAGCTACTGTATTGTAGCGTTCGTCTATATGCTTGATCAGTTCGGAACTGACATAAGTTTCAAACCGGTATGCCGGGTCGACGGGACTATCCCAATACCAGCTATTTTGCCCGTCGGGACACACTACTATCATTTCCCATTTAGCGGCGTCTTGCGGCAGGCTTTTCTTTGTTCCGTTTACCCAGGTATCATAGCGTCCTCCATACCCGTGCAGAAGATAAAGGACAGGGTATTTGACGGAACCGGCGCCGTCATATCCGGCAGGAAGCACGACCACATTTTTGATTGTCCTGTTCATTTTCGGGCTGAATACCTCGATTGTATCCACTGTTTGCGCCAATACCGGCAGACATGCCATGGCTGTCAGCAGGCAGAAAGTTGTCAATGATCTTTTCATATGATAATAATTTTGTTTTTTTTAAGGTCATAAGGAACTCTAACATGCTCATGCTCTTTGAGCAAGTTTTGCATGCCCGTTTCAAAGCAATATTCCGTATGAATATATCACCCGGTAGAAAAAACAGGACAACCTTCGCCTGCATCCTGTCAAGGCATAGCCGTCAGGCTAAGAACGATAATATCCTGTGGCTAAGCCGTAAATTCCGCTTTTTTACCGTGTCCGGCATGGTTTTGCGCATGGATGGTATATGGTAAAAAACGCATGAGCATATGAATTCCATATATAAAATATTCTGCACAAAAGTATGCCGCGTGAAGTATAAGCGGAGATGTAAATTCCTCCGGCCTATCCTTTGGACCCGGATGCTTTTCTTGCGTCCAACCGGACTTTGACAACTTCGTATATTGCCGGTAAAGCGGATACGATCACAATAAGAATGACTACTTTATCCAGATTCTTTTCCACCCATTCCAGCCTGCCTGTAAGAGCGCCCAGAACACAGAAAATAATAACCCACGCCATGCCTCCCGTGATGTTGTAAAAGAAGAAATGTTTATAGCTCATTCTTCCCATACCCGCTACAAACGGGGCAAATGTGCGTACAATAGGGACAAAGCGGGCCAGTATGATAGTTTTACCGCCATGTTTTTCGTAAAACCTCTTGGTTTTTTCCAGATATTCTTGCTTGAAAATTTTGGATTTCGGGTTACTGAACAGCTTTTCTCCAAAAAAGCGGCCGATGGTATAGTTTAGGGCGTCGCCGATAACGGCAGCCGCTATGAGTATGGCAATGAGAACGTAGAGGTGCAGGGGATTGTCGGGGCGTACAGCTATCGCCCCTGCCAGAAACAACAATGAGTCGCCCGGAAGGAAAGGCGTTACTACCAATCCGGTCTCGCAAAAAACGATCAGGAACAATATGGCATAAACCCATGCGCCATACTCTGTAACCAGCATATCCAGCGTACCGCCCGTATCCCTCAGCAGATCGAGGAAGAAATTCCAGGCTTCATGTAAAAATTCCATTTTCAGGTTTGAATTATATTTATGATAATAATAGAAATGACGAGTTCCGTTCTTTCATTTCCTGCTTCTATTTTACCAGTAGTCCGGCGGCCACAGCATCGCGCTTTTCCTTGCCGGCTAATTGTTCCACCAGATTCAGGGCGAAATCTATTGTCAATCCGGGCCCGCGACCGGTGGTGATGTTTTCGTCTGTTATCACGGCCTTGTCTGTTTGCAGGGTAGCGCCTGTCAGGTATTGTTCAAAACCCGGATAACAGGTTGCATTTTTACCTTCAAGCAAGCCCAGTCCGCCCAATACCATCGGTGAAGCGCATATAGCGGCTACTTTTCCGCCTTTACCGGCAAAAGCCAGCAGTTCTTTTTTCATATCTTCATGTTCGTTGAATTTGGGCGTACCACCCGGCAAGATCAACATTTCGGCATTGGCAAGATCAACCTGGTCAAACATCAGATCCGCTACAACCGCTACCTGATGGCCGCCCGTCACTTGTTTGCTATCGGTCAGCGATACCGATTTTACATTCAGCTCTGCGCGACGCAGAATATCGATTGCGGCCAGCGCTTCGATCTCTTCGAATCCGGTTGTGAGAAACAAGAATATAGTCTTCATGCCGATTTAATTTAGATTAAACTTGTATGTGATCGTTCCTTTTTGATTGACGACAGACGAAACTGCGTTGAATTTGGTTCTCTTTGCCGCTTTCAACGCTTCGTTGCGCAAGTTGGTATTCGGAGTATTTGTTCCTTTTCCTATTGTAGCTTCCACTACCTCTCCTTTTGCATTTACAAGTATATCGACAACAACTGTGCCGTAATCGTCTACCGAATAAGCGGGCTTGACCAGTCCTCCTCCGCCAAGACTACGGCCTCCCAGATCAAACGAGCCCCAGCCTCCTATGCCCGACGTCTTGCCATAGCCGGCATTTCCTGCAGGCGTCCCTTGCGTGCCTTCTCCTGTTCCTTCTCCGCGACTGCCGCTACCGGAGCCATTGCCAAACAGTCCGGCCATCTGATTGTTTATCTGTCCTTTTTTAGCCGCTTCTTGCCGGGCTATGCTTTCCGCTTCGGCTTTTTTTCGCCGCTCTTCGGCTTCCTGCCGTTTTTTCTCTTCGGCTTTCCGTTCAGTCTCTTTTATCGCGACTGTTTCTTCAAAGTCTTGAGTTACAACTGTTTCACCGGTATTGCTTGCTGCGGGTTTTGTCTTGACGGCAGTATTCTCTGTCGTGGGGACGGGGTCTTCCACCACATTCGGGGATGTTGTTTCCAAAGAGCCTTCATTTCCGTTTCCTCTGCCAAAGGGTTCGTCGTCGCCGCCTGCGTCGGCTACATTTCCAAACATAACGGGAACTCCGCTCAATTCATCCGCCTGGCGTATTGCCGGCGATGGCTTCAGACAGTAAAATAACAGGAACAGGATAACAAGCAGATGAAAACATGCGGTACCTGTTATGCTTATCATGTTGTCTCTTTGCGTCTCCATTTCTTTAATCCAATAATTCGGGCGTTTCTTTCAAGCAGTTTTTGTATGCCTTTATGGTTTTTTCCAGCCCCAAGTATAACGCATCGCTGACGAGGGCGTGTCCAATCGATACTTCGTCCAGCCACGGTATGTTTATGTACAGGAAATGTAGATTTTCCAGGTTTAGATCATGTCCGGCATTCACTCCAAGCCCCAGTTTCTTTGCGTACTTTGCGGCTTCTACAAACGGAGCCGCGGCTGTAGCTTTGTTTCCGGCGTAATTGTTTGCATAAGGCCCGGTATAAAGCTCGATACGGTCTGTTCCTGTTTTGGCGGCAAATTCTATTATTTTCAGGTCTGTACCCGTAAATATGGACGTTCGTATTCCTACCGCCCTGAATTCATCCGCCAGATCGGATAATAACTGTTGATTTTCTATTGTGTCCCATCCCGTATTTGATGTAATGGCGTCGGGCTTGTCGGGCACAAGGGTTACTTGCGTGGGTCTGATAGTCGTGACCAGGTCTACGAATTTTTGCGAGGGATAGCCTTCGATATTGAATTCTGTTTTGATCCTGGCTTTCAGATCATACACGTCTTTGAAACGGATATGCCTTTCGTCCGGGCGGGGATGAACCGTAATTCCCTGCGCTCCGAATTTCTCGCAATCAAGGGCTACTTTTACGACATCGGGAACATTCCCGCCGCGCGCATTACGCAAAGTAGCTATCTTGTTTATATTTACACTGAGTTTGGTCATAAAAAACAATTAAAAACGATTTCTTCAACATCAAATATAAGATCTATCATTATTAAGTTAGAACTTTTTAGCAATTAAGTTAGAACTTTTTAGCAACTTTGCAGAGCGATACCCGTTGTTCATGCAAATGTAATACGAATTGATGAAATAGCGTGTATCAGTTCCAATTTATTAACAGCTTGACTGCTTATTTGTTTGATATGTGCACATATTTCTCCAAAATTATAAAGTGATGAAGATCGCGATATTCGGAAGCAAGCATCAAAAGAAAGAACAGGTGGAAAAATTGTTCGGGATACTGTTCGATAACAATACTGAAATATATCTTCATGAGAAATTTTATAATTATCTCAAAGACGTATTCAATCTGCAATACGATGTGGCGGATATAATCGCAAATGACGTTTTCGACGCAGATCTGGCAATCAGTATCGGCGGTGACGGGACTTTCCTGCGCACAGCTTCCATTATCGGGAAGAAGAATATTCCGGTGTTGGGGATCAATGCCGGGCGTCTGGGTTTTTTGGCCGATGTGGGGGAAAAAGATCTGGAGGATACATTTGCCGATATTTTTTCGGGAAATTACCGTATCGAACACCGCAGTCAGCTGCAACTGTCTCCTGAGCACGGAGCCTGTCACGGGTTCAATTATGCGTTGAATGAAATAGCCATATTGAAGCAGGATACCGCATCCATGATAACCGTACATGCTCACATTAACGGCGAATACCTGACGTCTTACGAGGCGGACGGATTGATTATCGCCACCCCGACAGGCTCCACTGCTTATTCGCTGAGCGTGGGGGGACCCGTGATAGAACCGACCGCGGCGAATTTTGTAATAACTTCCGTTGCCCCGCATAGTCTAAGCAACAGGCCTTTGGTTGTAACGGACGATTGCGTGTTGACAATAGATGTTGAATGCCGCAACAGGAATTTTCTTGTATCGCTGGACGGACGCTCCGGTATATTCGGCGCCGGCGCGAAACTGACAATAAAGAAAGCTGATTTTACACTGAGAGTTATAAAACGTAAAGGGAATACTTTTTATGATACGTTGCGCAATAAGCTGATGTGGGGCGTTGATCCGCGACAGAGTTAAGGTGCGAGAAAATAATTCATACCGTGCACGGTATGGTTTTGTGCATGGATGGTATATGGTAAAGAACCTCGTTTCCACCTAAATTTTCTTGACAAAACAACCTCGGTAGCAATGGAATAATATAAATAACAACAGCCTCATTACATTTTTTATTGATATGGATGTTCTGCGGGTGGGGTGTAAAAAAGACCTTCAAAACTTCGTTCAAAAAATATCACCTCAGTCAATTTTTAATGCAAAGGATGCAAAGGAAATTCTTTGTGTCCCTTGTGATACGCTTTGTGTCCTTTGTGTTAATGAATTTGGCCGGAGGCCTTTGGTCCCAAAATGCTCATTGGAATATAACCAACTTATAATCGATTTCTAATGGACGCCATTGGAAAAATACAAATATAATACATTGATAATAACCGTATTATGGCACATTAATTCGTATAAAACAGGCGTTTTTCCGATGCATTAATGCTGAAGTGGACATTTAGGGATAATTTTTTTTATAAAAAAACCGCAATAAATTCTTTAACACAACGGACGGAATTGGCGTATGTCCGATCGGAGTTGCGGGGAAACTCAACGGCGCCATTGCCGAGCTGCAAATGCAAGCAGTTCGAGCCGGCGCCCGGCGAGGAAGACCGGGCAAAGCCGGCTGCGTTGTACAAGAAAACAAAAAGCCGGCGCTGCACACTTTTTGATATTCTGTGCAAAAACAAAGTTTTTTTATTGTTTTAATTTCATTGTCTTATAATTTAATAGTACCTTTGCGCGGAACAAAATAATAACTTTTATTCAGATAAGATCATGGATATTTCGCACATAGAACATTTAGGTATCGCCGTGAAAAGCATTGAGGAACAACTGCCTTACTACGAAGGCGTTTTAGGTTTAAAATGTTATAGTATCGAAGTTGTGGAAGATCAAAAAGTAAAGACCGCATTCTTCAAAGTGGGACAAACAAAGATCGAGCTTCTCGAGCCGACAAGCCCGGACAGCACAATTGCCAAATTCATTGAGAAAAGAGGAGAAGGGATCCATCACATCGCATGGTGTATCCGGGATGGAGTAGCAAATGCCCTTGCCGAAGTGGAAGCAAAAGGCGTTCAACTGATAGACAAAGCGCCTCGCCGCGGTGCAGAAGGTTTGGATATAGCGTTCCTTCATCCGAAATCGACAGGAAGCGTCCTCACGGAATTTTGTGAAACGCCAAAAAAATAAAATACAGGAATGGCTTTACTCGCCGGACGACGATGTAAAGTCATTTTTATGTGAAGCAGCTTAATTTATTAGAATCTAAAATATTGAAACATGAGCCAACTTGAAAAGGTAAAAGAGCTAATGGAACTTCGCGCCAAAGCCCGTCTGGGTGGCGGTCAGAAAAGAATTGATGCGCAGCACGCAAAAGGGAAGTACACGGCGCGCGAACGTATAGCTATTCTTTTGGACGAAGGTAGTTTCGAAGAATTCGATATGTTTGTGGAACACCGCAGTACTAACTTCGGGATGGATAAACAAAAATTCCTTGGCGACGGCGTCGTAACCGGATGCGGTACTATCGACGGTCGCCCTGTATATATTTTTGCGCAGGACTTTACGGTAATCGGCGGATCGCTTTCCGAAACTATGGCATTGAAAATATGCAAAGTCATGGATATGGCTATGAAAGCAGGCGCTCCTGTAATCGGTATCAACGATTCGGGCGGCGCACGCATCCAGGAAGGCGTAAACGCCTTGGCCGGTTATGCTGAAATTTTCCAGCGCAATATCCTTGCTTCAGGGGTGATTCCTCAAATTTCAGGTATTTTCGGGCCATGTGCGGGAGGCGCTGTATATTCTCCCGCCCTTACCGATTTCACGCTGATGACGGAAGGTACGTCATACATGTTCCTTACAGGCCCCAAAGTGGTAAAAACAGTAACAGGCGAGGACGTAAGCCAGGAAGAACTGGGAGGCGCCAGCGTGCACACAACCAAATCGGGCGTAGCTCATTTCTCCGTATCCAACGAAGACGATGGCCTTGCCCTTATCCGTCATCTGTATAGCTTCCTTCCTCAAAACAACATGGAAGAAGCGCCTCGCAAAGAGTGTACAGATCCTATAGCCAGAATGGAAGATGCGCTGAACGACATAATCCCTGACAACCCGAACAAGCCTTACGATATGTTTGACGTTATCGGCGCTGTTGTTGACAGTGGCGAGTTTCTTGAAGTACACGGAAACTATGCCAGGAATATAATCATCGGCTTTGCGCGCATGAACGGACAGTCTGTCGGAGTGGTGGCCAACCAGCCTAAATACCTTGCCGGAGTATTGGATATCAATGCTTCCCGCAAAGCCGCCCGTTTTGTACGTTTCTGCGACGCGTTCAATATCCCCTTGGTAACGCTGGTAGACGTACCGGGATTCCTTCCGGGCACAGGACAGGAGTACGGCGGCGTCATTACTCACGGAGCCAAACTTCTTTATGCCTACGGCGAAGCCACTGTGCCTAAAGTAACTGTAACGCTGCGCAAATCTTACGGAGGTTCTCATATTGTGATGAGTTGCAAACAGCTTCGCGGAGATATCAACTACGCGTGGCCAACCGCCGAAATTGCGGTTATGGGCGCTGACGGCGCCGCCGAAGTATTGTATGCCAAGGAAATCAAAGAATCGGAAAATCCCGCCGAAGCGCTTGCCGCCAGGAAAGAAGAGTACAACAAACTGTTTTGCAACCCTTTCAACGCCGCCCGTTACGGATATATCGACGATGTTATCGAACCGCGTAACACACGCTTCCGCGTAATCCGCGCTTTGGAACAATTGAGAACCAAAAAGCAAGTTAATCCTGCTAAAAAGCATGACAACCTGCCTCTATAATCTCTAAAACAAGGTTAATATTATGAGTAATAATGATATCCCGGCAGATGTATTAGCCGCTATCGCAATGGCCCTCTACGAAATACAGGACGAGATACATGACGTGGAGAGCAATGTGCTTACAATAAAAAGGCCACAGCAGGAGTTTCTGCCGTGGACAGGAGTAGGACATGGTATATCGAGAATGCCGGACAAGAAATAAAGCCAAAAACAGTTATGAAAAAGTTTAAGTACAAAATAAACGGCAAGGAATACGAAGTTGCCGTAAACAAGGTGGAAGATACTCTTGCCGAAGTGGAAGTAAACGGTTCTTCTTACCGGGTGGAGTTGGAAAAGAAAGAAGAGGAAGTAGCCGCGCCCAAAATCCAGCGTTCTGTCGCATCTTCTTCGTCCGCAGGCGATAGCCGTCCGGCCGGCGGCGCTTCCGGCAGTGTGAAATCACCGCTTCCGGGCATTATCATTGACGTAATGGTGAATGCAGGCGACGAAGTGAAAAAAGGCCAGACTGTGGTAATGCTCGAAGCCATGAAGATGGAGAACGCAATACAAGCTCCTCAGGATGGCAAGGTAACTGAGATCAAAGTAGCTAAAGGCGACTCCGTACTCGAAGGTGTTGTCCTTTTGGTTATAGGATAACAGGAAAGGATACTCTGAAAATAGACAGGACCCGGAATCCACATTCCGGGTCTTTTTCTTGGTTGCCGCGCCGTCAAATCCGAAAAGACGGGAGCATCTAGGTTGGTATTGTGCGGTTGGCTGGCAGAGTCCTCTTTTCAGTCGGAATGACATGCGCCAGTTTGAGCAGATGTTTCAGCTTCCTTAAATTCTTTAAATTCCTCAATTTCCTTAAATTGCCTTGAAGAGAAGATCGGCCGGGTTCGGGACCAGTCTGGTCCGGATTATACTACGCAACTATTATCAGTCAATAAGCCGCCGGTTGTTAGTCAAATAGAGGCAATAAAAAAGTTGTGTTTTTCTGAAAATAATTCGATAAACAGTTGTTTTGTAATCAAAAGATTACTATATTTGTGTAGTCAAATATTTATTAAGGAATTGTTACTGGATAACATGACGATCATGGCATCATAAATACATGTTTTACAATGTATTAACAATTATCAAGCAGCCAATTTAATTCATAACAGTTCTTAAACCATAATGGAAATGGAAGAAGAAAAAAAGAGGATACTCTCACTGATAATCGACAAAAGAATGAGGATCAAAGCAGAGCTGAATGTATATAACCTGCTAAAAGAAAAGAGTTGCGAAAACAGAATCGACAAGTTGTTAGACCAGTTGAATGATTTGGATAGGTTGGAAAAAGAGTTAAGAAAAAAAATGTAAAACAAGCCTCCCCCTTAAGGGGGGCATAAATCATAAAAATATGACGCTTCAAGATGAATTGTTAAAGCTCAAAACGCTTATAGATAGCGGAGAAGAAGAAAAAGCAGGCGAGTTGGCTGAATATATTCGCAAAACCTTTACTACACGGGAAGATAGAGACAGGATAGATGAATTTTTATCTGCCCGTCTGGATTGGTTAATTGAAGATACGGGCGCTTTTATCAAAGACATGTCGGTAAAAATACAATTGTTAGAGGTTTCGGAAATAGTATCAATGTCGTATATAGCCAGGAAATACTTCAAAAAAACGCGTACATGGCTGTATCAAAAAATAAACGGAAACAACAAGAACGGCAAACCTGTAAAATTTACGCCGGAGGAAATTGAAACGCTGAATTATGCCCTGCAGGATATCAGTAAACAGTTAGGCTCGACAGTCATTTCTTTATGATTGTTTTAATATTTGACGCTCACCCCTTATACAGGCTCTGTACAGGGGGTGTTTGGTATATTCAAATTAAGAATTAGGAATTAAGAATTAAGAATTAAGAATTAAGAATTAAGAATTAAGAATTAGGAATTAAGAATTAAGAATTAAGAATTAGGAATTAAGAATTAAGAATTAGGAATTAAGAATTAGGAATTAAGAATTAAGAATTAGGAATGAAGAATTAGGAATGAAAAATTAGGAATTAGGAATGAAAAATTAGGAATTAGGAATGAAGAATTATACCGTGCATGGCATGGTTTTGTGCATGGATTAGTATGCAGGGTTGGCTGGCAGAGTCCTCTTTTCAGTCGGAATGACACGCACCGGTTTGAGCAGATGTTTCAGCTTCCTCATTTTCTTTAAACTCCTTAAATTCTTTAATTTCTTACATTGCCGCTCAGCTAAATCCGAAAAGGCGGGATCATCCAGATCGGTATTGTGCGTTTGGCCGACAGATTCCTCTTTTCAGTCGGAATGACACGCGCTGGTTTGAGCAGATGTTTCAGCTTCCTTATTTTCCTTAAACTCCTTAAATTCTTTAATTTCTTTAATTTCTTACATTGCCGCTCAGCTAAATCCGAAAAGACGGGAGCATCCAGATCGGTATTGTGCGGTTGGCCGATAGATTCCTCCTTTCAGTCGGAATGACAAGTACACTGTTTGAGCAGATGTCTCAGCTTCCTCATTTTCCTTAAATTCTTTAAATTCCTCAATTTCCTTAAAATCCTTAATTGCCTTGAAGAGAAGACCAGCCAGGTTTGAATAACGTCGCAGGCATAAAAACACACCCTCTTTGTTAGATTCCGCATCAGAATTCCGCTAATTGAATATAAAAAGGCGGAAATCTGCAACGGCTTATCCAATCGGATTAAATATATTTGTTGGATAATATATTTTATTAAAATTCATGAACAAAATTCAGACTTATGAAAAAAGCGATTCTATCAATGGTTATTGTTGCCGCCGGATTGTTGTCCGGTTGCAGCAGCGAAGAGAGCGTCTCCAGGCCGGAGGCTATTGGACAGACAGGTACTTTGACTTTCAGTTTTCCATCTCCCCGTCGAAGCGTGACTTATGCAGAAGACGATTCAGATCCTCTGGTTGCAACGGAAGACGAGGCCGCGATTAACGACGTTACCGTCTATATGTTCCGGAGTTCGGGCGACATGTTGCTGGTGGCAAGGAAATCGGCGTCTCCGGCCGAAGTCGAAGGCAAAACAGTGACTTTCGACGTGAACAACTTCACATCTATTGGCGGGAATTATACGTTCTATGCCGTCGCCAACGTCAGCGGCAACATCACGGATAACTTCGTTGTCAGCCAGACTACCCTCGACGACTTTACCTCTGCCGTTGCAACCGCAACCGGTACTGCTCCGGTTCAAGGCCGTAACATGTTGATGGTCGGCTA
>JAISSD010000224.1 GCA_031273295.1 Prevotella sp. | reverse complement strand
CTACTGGTCGTCCTCGCCAAGTGGCACAAACACATCCCACTTGGAATTCGTCAGTGGCGGCACGAACCCTGCCCGGATCAACCCTCGGACGCACGCCTTCACCGTGCGTTGTGTTAAAGTATTTATTCCGTTTTTTTCTATTAAATCCAAATTAAATAAAATCGTACAATTATGGAAAAATGCAGTTTACTCGAAGATTTGTTCCTTGCATATTATGACGCACGGAAAAACAAACGCAATACAATTAACCAGTTACGTTTCGAAATGGATCTGGAACACAACCTGTTCGACCTGTGTTGCCGGATACAAAAGAGGGAGTACGTACCCGAACCCGGTATAGCTTTTATTGTTTTCAAACCCGTGCAAAGAGAGGTATTCGCCGCCAATTTCCGCGACAGGGTTGTGCACCATTTGTTTTTCAACTATGTGAACCCCATTTTCGAACGAACCTATATCCACGACTGTTATTCGTGCCGCAAAGGAAAAGGCAATCATTATGGCGTAAAACGGCTCGACCATTATATCCGCAGCTGTTCCGACAATTATACCCGGCCGGGCTTTGTCCTGAAACTTGATTTACAAGGCTATTTCATGAGCATCGACCGGACTATCCTGCATAAACAGGTAACCGACACTCTACATAAATACGCCGACCGCAATGATTCGGACGGGGTAAAATGGAAAGACAAGCTCGACTATGACCTGGTACTCTATCTGGCTCAGGCAATCATATTCAACGACCCGACAAAAAATTTCCGCCGAAAAGGTTCTCTCTCCGACTGGGACGGGCTGCCGTCCAACAAGAGCCTTTTCTATTCCCCGAAAGGCTGCGGGCTACCTATCGGGAACCTGACCAGCCAGTTGTTCAGTAATGTTTATCTCACCCCCTTCGACAATTATATCAAAAGGGAACTGAAATTCAAATATTACGGCCGCTACGTGGACGATTTCTATATTGTCCACCAGGATAAAGACATACTGAAAGAGGCGATTCCGAAAATCACGGCTTTTCTGCAAAATGAGTTGAAAGTTACGCTTCATCCAAAAAAAATATACCTGCAAAAATATGAAAACGGAGTCCTGTATACAGGCGGTTATGTTAAACCCCACCGCATCTATGTGAGTAACAGGACTAAATCCAGTATGCGGAAGGCCCTGGAAGAACAGAAGAAAAATGGAAACACCGATTTGACCGGTTTGCGGTGCACGGTAAATTCATACCTGGGTACAATGAAACACTACAAGTCTTTTTATATCCGGAGAAAAATAATGAAAGATCACGCCTGGATTTTTAAATACGGTTGTGTCAGAAATTGCTGTTCGTATTACAAGCTCAACAAATCTTCCACTCTTTCGAATCTGAAACCCGACTTTTCCAGCTTTATGGATACTAAAAATCCAAATACGGAAACAACATCCAACAAAGTAAAACGCGGTAAGGATTTACAATTGGCAATGTGGGTGAAAAGTGCAAAATAAAAGAAAAAATGAAAAGAGAGAAATGATTCGTAAATAAAAGAAAACCAAGCCCGGAGTTTCATCAGAGATAACGCCTGATGGAAGCATGGCCAATAAATTCAGCAGCCCGCCAACGGGAACAGAATATACGCTTCCCGTTGGTTATTAATCAAGACTGTATTTGTGTTCGGGGATTATTGTCCTGTCCGCAGATACATTCAATCCAGTGGCTGCCTTTTTCCCGCTGCCGGGGACCGTCTCTCTAGCGGCGAGCTGCGCCTCGTAGGCTACTTCGGTGGTTACTGGTCTTCCTCGCCGCGCAGTAGTTCGACCGCCTACGACATTGATCTCACCAGTGGCGCCGCGGACCCAGCCAACAGCAACACCCGGGCGGCCGTCCAGTCCGTCCGTTGTGTTAAAGAATTTATTCCGGTTTTTCCATTACCCGTAATTCGTAATTGTCCTTCCATTTTCAATTCAAGAAAAAACCGTGCCCGGAGTTTCATCAGACAATAACACCTGATGGAAGTGTGGCCAATAAATTCAGCAGTCCGCCAACGGGAACAGAATATACGCTTCCCGTTGGTTATAAATCAAGACTGTATCCGTGTTCGGGAATTATCCCGTCCGCAGATATATTCAATCCAGTGGCTGCTTCTTTCCCGCTGCCGGATACCGTTACGTTGACGGCGGGCTGCGCTACGTAGGCCACGCCGCCGACCACTGGTCATCCTCGCCGAGTAACTCGGACGGGTATAACCTGGACTGCTTCGGTAACGACGTGCTCCCTGCCAAGCCTAACTCTCGGGCGCACGGCTTCCCCGTGCGTTGTGTTAAAGAATTTATTTTGGTTTTTTATTAAACCGGACAATAAGTTGAGAATGGAAAATGGCGCGAAACTACCCGTCACTTGTAACTATACTTCACACGACATACTTTTGGATTGTATCCTCCATTTTGTTTTTGCGAGTAAATTTTTTCAGAAATATTTAATTTATAAGCAGTTACTCCGTTGAGCGATTTGTCGAGCAACGTTACGCACCTGTGGAATATCCGGATAACGGAAAAAGCTTTGAGACGGAAAACACAAAAAAACGGTGATTTTCGAGTGTAATAAATTTCATTTTATAAAATTTATTGGCGATTTAATTTTGTAATTCAAAATAATTATCGATCTTTGCATTATTAATTAAGGAACGAATGAGAGTTGTATCGCACAAGAAATTAAAAAAGTTCTACGAAACGAAAGGACACGAAGATTCGCGTTTAGCTCTTGAGCGTTGGTATCGTATCGCGTTGAAAGCCGAATGGAGAGGCTTGTCGGATATAAAAGTAGATTTTCCGGCTACCGACTATGCCGGTAATCAGCATTATGTTTTTAATATCAAGGGTAATAATTACAGGCTGGTTGTCGTTATCAAGTTTACAATGGGATATGTTTTTGTCCGGTTTGCAGGAACTCACAAAGAATATGACAGGATAGATTGTTCAACCATATAAATTAAAAGTTATGAGCAAAATTATGATTACGAAAGAACAATATGAATTTGCATTGGAGAGGATTGAGGAATTATTGCCTCTGGTTGGCGACGATACCCCTGTAAATGACAAAAAAGCCGTGGAACTTGCTATTGTTTCCGATATTGTTATTGCATACGAAGAAGAACATTATCCGATAGAAATGCCAACCGTTTCCGAGTTAATAGCGTCGTCGCTGGAAGAAAAAGGGATGACACAAAAGGAATTGGCCGGTTATATCGGCGTAAGCCCGTCCCGCATCAACGATTATATCGCGGGGCGTTCGGAGCCGACCCTGAAAGTGGCGCGACGGCTCTGTACGGAATTGAATATACCGCCTGCGGCAATGCTGCGGGTATAAATAAAAAATCCGCAGAGAGGCTTATGCCTGTTTTATGGGGCAAATTATGCAAAATACGTACTTTGGAATCGTTAATATTTCTATTCAAAAAAAACCGAGCCCGGAGTTCCATCAGACAATAACGCCTGATGGAAGCGTGGCCAATAAATTCAGCAGCCTGCCAACGGGAACAGAATATACGCTTCCCGTTGGTTATTAATCAAGACTGTATCTGTGTTTGGGAATTACCCTGTCCGCAGATACATTCAATTCAGTGGCTGCTTTTTCCCGCTACCGGGTACCGTGAGTCCGCCAACGGCGCGCTGGTCAACGCAGGCTACGACGGCCATAGCTATTCGTCTTCGCCGAATGCTGCGACCGCGTACTACTTGAGCTTCCGCGGTAACAACGTGGGCCTTATCTTCAACCTCAGTCGGGCGTACGGCTTGACCGTCCGTTGTGTTAAAGAATTTATTCCGGTTTTTTTATATTTCCAATAATTCGTTTTTTGTTGTACTCGTCTTGGTCAGGACGAAGCTGTATGAAAGATTATTTTTTCTCTTCTGCAACCAGTTCCGAATCTCTCAATTTTACAGGAGTTGATCTTTTCCGCAGTTTCATATTCAGGAACTCGACCAGCAATGAGAATGCAATGGCAAAGTATATATATCCTTTCGGAATCTCGCCTACTACTGTGCCGAATACGGATATTCGAGACAGATGAGCGGCTTCTACCAGCAACATAACCCCTATCAGTATAAGAAACGACAGCCCCAACATCTGTATTGTCGGGTGTTCATTCACAAATTTGCTCACGGGGCCTGAAAATAAAAGCATGATCATTACGGCGGCTACAACAGCCGTAACCATGATAGCCATAGCCCCGGCATATCCGAATTCGCTAAAACTAACCAGCCCGACCGCAGTGAGAACACTATCGAATGAAAAAACAATATCAAGCGCAACAATTTGAACGATAACGCCCGCAAAACCGGATTTCGATTTTCCATGAACGGTACCGATTTCTCCCTCCAGCTTATGATGAATCTCGGTTACGCTCTTATATAAAAGAAAAAGTCCTCCTGTCCCGATTATGATACTTTGTCCCGACACGGAACCATCAAACCACGCCGTATCAAACGAGAATACCGGCTTGGTAAGCTTCATCAGCCACGATATGCAGAATAATAAAAAAATACGGAACAGCATAGCCAACAACAGGCCTGCAGTACGGGCCTTCGGTTGCTCCTCCTGCGGTAACCGGGACGACATGATAGACAAAAACACAATATTGTCTATCCCCAACACTATCTCAAGAAAAGCCAATGTGAGCAGGGCAATCCATGCGCCCGGCAAAAGAAAAATTTCAAAAATTTCCATAAATATCTTTTTGCGGCAAATTTAATAAAGAATTTGTCTTTTTAGGAAATTATTTCTCCTTTTCCAAATATTCTTTTATAACTGTATTCCCGTCTGTTTTTTTCAGGTTCAGCATATACAGAAGCTTAAGCCTCAGTTTCTTTATCAGTGATTTCATCTTACTAGCCTTATTATTACAAAGATAATAAAAAAATAATTTACAGAATGCTTCCGGCTTTTTTATATTCTTTTGTATTATCCGGCATATAAATAGAGGACAGGAAAGCCTTATAATGACATATTTCAAAGCCATAACGGTCATTCATCACTATATTTGGATGGAAAACAGACTGTTTTATAACCCTGATTTTATCTTTTGAAGAGCTTGATAAAAATCCCGGTTAATTAAATTCTCCGTATCTTTGAATTCTAAAATATTATAATACTGTTGCCAATGAGTAATAAGAAAAAAATAATCA
This sequence comes from Prevotella sp., assembly GCA_031273295.1. Taxonomy (GTDB): domain Bacteria; phylum Bacteroidota; class Bacteroidia; order Bacteroidales; family Dysgonomonadaceae; genus Dysgonomonas. The sequence goes on along the minus strand of JAISSD010000224.1, from coordinate 10,272 downwards.
ATGATCCTGTATTCGGCTTTATTACCATCCCGAATAATTTCCTTTACAGACTGATACAGCATCCTTTTCTGCAACGTCTCAACCGGATAAGGCAATTGGGACTGGCTTCGTTTGTCTATCCGGGAGCGCAACACACCCGCTTGCACCACTCTATCGGAGCCATGTATCTGATGGACGAAGCCATCAACAACCTGCGATTCAAAGGGCACGAAATAACACAAGAGGAAGCCAATGGAGCCTTGGCCTGCATTCTTTTACATGATGTGGGACACGGACCATTCTCGCATGTACTGGAATATACGCTCACCAACGGCATCCACCACGAAGAATTTTCCCTTGCCTTGATGAAATCCCTGAATAAAGAACTGCAAGGTGATCTGGACGTCTGTATTTCAATCTTTAAGAACAAATACCCCAAAAAGTTCCTGCATCAACTGGTAAGCGGACAACTGGATGTGGACCGTCTCGACTATCTTCGCCGCGACAGTTTCTTTACAGGGGTAACCGAAGGGAATATAGGCTCGGCGCGGATCATCAAAATGCTGGATTTGCGCAACGATCGCCTTGTGGTGGAAGCAAAAGGTATTTATTCGATAGAAAACTTCCTGATGTCGCGAAGACTGATGTACTGGCAAGTATATCTGCACAAGACTGCCGTCGCCGCAGAAAACATGCTGATCAAAACTTTAACCCGGGCCAAAGAACTGACAGGTAAAGGCGTCAGACTGTTCGCCTCGCCCTCGTTGTCTTATTTTCTTGAAAATGATGTAAACAGGCTTTTCTTTGCCAGAAATAACGACGATGTATTAAAAAACTTTGTCAATCTGGATGACAATGATATTTGGTGCGCGCTGAAAGTGTGGGCCGATAATGAAGACAAAGCGCTTTCCACATTAAGCTCCTGCCTGGTAAACCGGAATTTGTTTAAAATAGAGATCACGAACGAACCCTGTTCCGGGAAACGGATACAGAGCTATATCACAAAATATGTATCGGAATTGGGCATAGATGAATACGAAGCGTCTTTTTTCTATTCGTCTGACGTCATTTATACCAACATGTACAATGAAGCTGACGACAGTATCGATATTTTATACAATGACGGAACAATCAAGGATATATCGGAAGCTTCGGATATGCTGAATATACAGCTTTTGTCGAAAAAAGTCGAGAAGCATTACTTTTCTTATTTGAAAATATAGATCATGAGCAGATCAAAGGTTGAGCAGTATATAGCACGCAATGAACTGCTTTCGGGTGGAGAAAAAATAATTGTCGGCGTCAGCGGTGGCGCGGATTCCGTTGCCTTGCTTGATATTCTCCATAGTTTCAGGCTGGAATGCGTAGTCGCACATTGTAATTTCCATCTGCGGGGCGGAGAATCGAACAGAGACGCCTTTTTTGTGGAAGAACTTTGCAAAAAGTACGGCTTGAAATATGAACGTATTGATTTTGATACGGAAACCCATGCGGCAATAAACTCTGTTTCGATAGAAATGGCCGCCCGTGAATTGCGTTACAACTGGTTCGAGCAACTCAGGGTTATACACATGGCTGACAAGATAGCCGTAGCGCACCACCGGGATGATTCGGCGGAAACTGTTCTTCTTAATCTAATCAGGGGTACAGGCATACGCGGCCTGACAGGCATTGCCCCGATGAACGGTTATATTATCCGTCCGTTATTATGCCTAAGCCGTGACGAAATAGTAGAATATCTGAAAAAAAGGCGATTGTCATTTGTTGAAGACAGTACCAACAGCGAAGATCTATATGCCCGCAACAAAATAAGGCTGAATGTGATTCCCGTGCTGGAAACCATCAACCCGTCAGCAAAAGAATCCATAAACAAGACCGCCAAACATCTGGCTCAAGTAGCGAATATATATTATTTGTACATGGCTCAGGCGAAAGCCGGCATATTTGCAGACAACAAGATAAATACAACCATACTGGTTCAATATCCGGAGCCTGAAGCCATATTGTTCGAACTGCTTTCTCCATACGGGTTCAACTCTGCTACCATAAAGCGGATATCCGAATCCATAACCAGCCGGCCCGGCAAAATATTTTATTCGGAAACGCATGAATTGTTAAAAGACAGAGAATATCTTATCCTGAAAAAAAAAGATACTCTTGCAGTCGAAAGTTATAATATCCGTAAAGAAGAAAGCGTCCTGTCTCATCCCATTCATTTAAAAATAGAGCGTACGCTGATAAACGGTAATTTGTTGATCGACAAAGACAAAAATGTCATCTGCGTCGACGCAAACAAGTTGAATTATCCCCTTACCCTCCGAAAATGGCGACAGGGAGACTGGTTCATTCCTTTGGGTATGAAAGGGAAGAAAAAAGTCAGTGATTATTTTACGGATCAAAAATTCAGCCTGTTTGACAAAAAAGCCGCATGGTTGCTCTGTTCCGGCGACGATTTGGTATGGATCGTTGGTCACAGATCCGACGACAGGTTTAAAATAAGGTCTGATACGACAGAGGCCGTCAAGATAACTTATAACAACAGTACATGATAAAAATTATATGCACAAATAACGTCCAACGAAGTAAAATGCAGTCAGATACAAATCATATCATTAAAAACAAATCATATCCACATGAAACGAAGCTTGATTTTTGTCAAATCACCAGAGTCCGTGATAATAAAAATCATGCAAGTTCCATATGTCAATTGAATACAAAATTATTATCACATGAAATACAAATTTATTATGGCATCATTTATTGGCGCAACCCTGATAGCCTGTAATTCCGTTGATAAAAAGACAGACACAGAAGCGGAAACACCCCTTGTCGGCAAGGTTACAGTCAAAGCCGGGAACGGTATAATGACGCCCGAGATACTCTATAGTTTCGGACGCGTATCGGATGTACAGATTTCGCCCGACAAGTCCGCAATTCTCTATGGAGTTACTTATGCAAGTATCGAACAAAACAAAACCAACCGGGAATTATTCACTATGAATATGGACGGTTCGGACAAAAGGCAAATAACCCGGACGCCTAAAAGCGAGAACAATGCCGTATGGGTAAAAGGCGGCGCCAAAATAGCATTCCTGAGTAGCGAAAGTAATTCTTCCCAGATATGGGAAATGAATCCCGACGGTACGGAAAGACTGCAAATAAGCGATATAGCGGGAGGAATAAACGGCTTCTCCTATTCGCCGGACGGAAAAAAGATTTTATACATTAAAAACATAAAATTCGGGGAACGTACCGCAGACAAGTATCCCGACTTGCCTAAAGCTTCCGGGCGCATCATCGATGATCTAATGTATAAACACTGGTCGGAATGGGTAGAAGAAATTCCCCATAGTTTTGTAGCCGGTTATGACGGCGCAAAAATGGGGGAAGGCGTGGATATTCTCGGCGACGAACCCTACGAATGCCCCATGCTGCCCTTTGGCGGAATAGAACAACTGGCATGGAGTCCCGACAGCAAATCGGTAGCATATACCTGCCGCAAGAAAAAAGGCATGGAATACGCTTTGTCCACAAATTCGGATATCTATCTCTACAACCTGGAGACAAAAGAGACAAAAAATCTTACGGAAGGCATGACGGGATACGATATTAATCCTGTTTTCTCTCCCGACGGCAAGCACATTGCATGGCAAAGCATGGAGCGTGACGGCTACGAATCGGACAAGAACCGGATGTTTGTAATGAACCTGGAAACCAATGAAAAGATCTATGTAACCGAAAAATTCGATTATAACACGGATTTCCTGGCATGGAACGATAATGAAAGCATCTGTTTCGTTTCTTGCGTAGAAGCTAAAACCCATTTGTTCAAAGCTTTTGTATACACCGGGGAAATCAATCAAATCACAAGGGGCAATTACGACTATGAATCTTTCGGCATAGCCGGAGACAGGCTGATCGCTCTGCGTCATTCATTGTCCGCGCCCAATGAGATATATTCGGTAAATACAGCCAACGGCGAAGCTACCGAATTAAGCTTCGAAAACAGGGAAATTCTCGGACAACTCAAAATGGGTAATGTGGAAGAACGCTGGATAGCAACTACCGATGGAAAGAAAATGCTGACATGGATCGTTTATCCGCCTGATTTTGACCCCAACAAGAAGTATCCTGCCCTTCTTTATTGCCAGGGAGGCCCGCAAAGTACTGTAAGCCAATTCTGGTCGTATCGTTGGAATCTGCAAATGATGGCCGTCAACGGATATATTGTTGTTGCGCCCAATCGCAGAGGACTGCCCGGCTTTGGACAGGAGTGGCTGGAGCAGATCAGCAAAGATTATGGGGGCCAAAATATGAAAGATTACCTTTCCGCAATAGATGCTATGGCTAAAGAACCTTTTGTAAATGCCGACAAGCTGGGTTGTACAGGCGCAAGTTACGGCGGATTCTCCGTTTACTGGCTGGCCGGCAACCACAACAAGCGGTTCAAGGCATTCCTGGCTCATGCCGGTATCTTCAATCTGGAGGCTCAATATCTGGAAACAGAAGAGATGTGGTTTGCCAACTGGGATTTAGGCGGTTCGTTCTGGGATAGAAGCAATTCTATTGCCCTGCGTTCATTTGCCAATTCTCCACACAAATTTGTGGAGAAATGGGATACGCCGATTATGGTTACGCACGGAGAACTCGACTACCGTATTTTGGCATCGCAGGGCATGATGGCGTTCAATGCCGCCAAACTAAGAGGCATTCCCGCACGCATGCTTGTTTATCCGAATGAAAACCATTGGATAGCACAGCCGCAAAACGGAGTATTGTTCCAAAGGGAATTCTTTCGATGGTTCGATACTTATTTGGGTGATAATCCGAAAAGTATGCCGAAATAAATATTCTCGATTACGGGTAAAAACCCGGGCGCTTTGACCGCGACAATTTGAAACGTCAGTTCGACGCAGTCAAAAGCGCCCCGTAATTCGCAACCAAAAGAGTTAACTTGTATCCCGTCTACTTGTTAACTGATTTAAAAACTTGTAACCCGTGACTTGTAACTCGTAACTATTATCTTATATTTGTATCCGAATACAATGAACACAACAGACATGAAAGGAATTATCCTGGCGGGAGGCAGCGCCACAAGACTTTATCCCTTGTCCAAAGCAATATCGAAACAGATAATGCCGGTATACGATAAACCGATGATTTACTATCCATTATCCACTCTTATGCTCGCCGGTATCCGCGAAGTGCTGGTTATTTCCACTCCGCGCGATTTGCCTGTGTTCAGGGAGTTGTTAGGTACAGGCGAAGAACTGGGGATGAAGTTCGAATATGTGATACAGGAAGTTCCCAACGGTTTGGCGCGGGCTTTTGTGTTGGGCGAGAAATTCCTTAACAGTGAAGCCGGATGCCTGATCCTCGGCGATAACATGTTTTACGGACAGGGTTTTTCCAAAATGCTGAAAGAAGCGGCGACAATAGAAAAAGGCGCGTGCATTTTCGGATATTATGTCAAAGACCCCCGTGCATACGGAGTTGTCGAGTTCGATAAAAACGGCAGGGTTATATCTTTGGAGGAGAAGCCCGAAACTCCGAAATCCAACTATGCCGTACCCGGTCTGTATTTTTATGATGAAACCGTTGCGGCAAAAGCAAAAGCATTGAAACCTTCGGCCAGAGGAGAGTATGAAATCACCGATCTGAACAAATGCTATCTGGAAGAAGGCACATTGCAGGTACAATTATTCGGGCGGGGGTTCGCCTGGCTCGACACAGGTAATTGCGACAGCTTGCTCGAAGCCGGAAACTATGTGGAAACAATACAGAACAGACAGGGCTTTTACATCTCATGCATAGAAGAAATAGCATGGCGCAACAAATGGATAAGCGACGGGCAACTGCAAGAACATGGTAAAAAATCGGATAAAACGGCATACGGGCAATATATACTTGGCTTGCTCGACTAAAGGCGCTTGATCAAATGAAACAGGCATGCAAAAATGGCGATAAAGAGCATGAAACAACATTCGGCAGAACCAATATGTCAGGGTTTCTTCATGACCTTTAAAAAACAAATTATGTACACATGAAATTTATAGAGCAGGATATTAAAGGCGTGTGGGTTATAGAGCCGCGCGTATTTACCGACGAAAGGGGGTATTTTATGGAATCTTACAGGAAAAGCGCGTTTGAGGAACATATCGGGAAAGTTGAATTCATTCAGGATAACGAATCGAAATCAACACGCGGCGTTTTACGGGGATTGCATTATCAGACAGGCAAGTATGCCCAGGCCAAATTAGTGAGGGCGCTCAAAGGCCGCGTGCTTGACATAGCGGTCGATTTACGCAAGTCGTCTCCTGATTTCGGCAGATTCCTGGCAGTTGAACTCACCGAAGATAACAGGAAACAATTATTCATACCCAGAGGTTTCGCGCATGGCTTTCTGGTTCTAAGCCCCGATGCTGTTTTTTCGTACAAAGTGGACAATACATATGCTCCGGAGCACGAAGCCTCGCTTTTGTGGAATGATCCCGCAGTGGGAATCGACTGGGGAATGAAAGAGGAAGAATTGATTTTGTCGGCGAAAGATAAAGCCGGTAAACCGTTTTCCGAAACCGTTATTTTCGATTAAAGCAAACCGATGGCTAAAAAAACTGCGAGAAAACCAACCCGTAAAAAGAGAGGCGGAAAGAAAACAAGGGGATTCGGTATAAAAAGATTTATTCTGCCCGTTGTATTGGCTGCGTGCTTGTGCGTCGCGGCTTTCTTCATTGTAAAAGACTATTTTGGAGAATCCGAATCTTTCGAATCAAGCAAATATTTTGTAAAAGGAGTGGATGTATCGCATCATAATTCCATTTTGAATTGGGAAAGCGTATCGGAGCGGAATATTACTTTCGCTTACTTGAAAGCTACGGAGGGAACCGGCCATGAAGACAGGAATTATCCGTACAATTACGATTTGGCGCGGGAAGCAAATATAAAAACAGGTTCATACCACTTTTATAGCTTTGGATTGTCGGGGAAAGAGCAGGCGCGGCATTTTCTGAAAACAGCCAGGTTCAACACAGGCGATATGCTTCCGGCCATAGATGTGGAACATTCGCCGGCTAACCCGTACAGCAAGGATAAAAAGTACGTTGAAATTGTTATAAGCGAACTGAAAGCGCTGGAAAACGAGCTTTACGGGCGCTTTGGCATTCATCCCGTTATTTATACAAACAAAGATTGCTATAAATTATATATCAAAGATAATTTCCCCGGTAATCCGATCTGGATGTGCGACTTGCATAACGAGCCTTCCGATGATATAAAGAACTGGCGTATATGGCAATTTTCGCACAAAGGAAAACTTCCCGGCGTGAATGGCGGCATAGATTTGAATTACTATCGTCATTCATTCCGGGAATTTAAAGAATTATTATTACCTTGAGGCTCTAAATTTTTCGGACAATGAAACGAGCATGCAAAAATTGCGCAAAGAGCATGAAACAACGTTCGGCAGAGCCAATATGCTGCGAGTTCCATGTGACCATTAAAAAACAAATTATATCCACATGAAATACATATTTATCATAGCCCTTGCGTTCATCGGCTTTATCTTTTCATCGTGTTTCGATGAAGACAAATTTGACAATTCCAAAAAAGGGAATTTCGAAGCTTTGTGGAAAATAATGGACGAGCATTACTGTTTCTTCAATTACAAGGATGTAGACTGGAATGAAGTCTATGTCCGTTATTCGGAACGGATAAGCGAAAATATGAGTAATGACGCCTTGTTTACCGTGCTTGGCGAGATGCTGGCCGAATTGAAAGACGGACATGTGAATCTGATAGCAAGCCACGATGTGGCCCGTTATTGGAAATGGTATGAAAATTATCCCTACAATTTCGATACAAAGATACAGGACAACTATCTGGGGACGGATTACAGTATTACCGGCGGATTGAAATACAAGATGCTGGAAGATAATATAGGCTATGTGTATTATGGCAGCTTTTCGAGTGGAATAGGAGATGGAAACCTGTCGCAGGTGTTTGACCGTCTGGCTGTGTGCGACGGCCTTATCCTTGATGTGAGGAACAATGGAGGCGGGTTGCTGTCGAACAGCGAAAAACTGGCGTCTTACTTTTTCAATGAAAAGACTTTGGTAGCCCATATACTTCACAAGACAGGCAAGGGGCATGATGATTTTTCAAAGCCTTATGAAATGTATATCAAGCCTGCCGGTGGATTGAGATTCCAGAAAAAAGCCGTTGTGCTTACCAACCGCAGATGTTACAGCGCCGCCAATGATTTTGTTAATGCGATGCGCTATGCTCCCAATGTCGTTATTATGGGCGACAAAACAGGAGGAGGATCGGGCTTGCCTTTTTCTTCCGAACTGCCGAACGGCTGGTCTGTGCGGTTTTCTGCGTCGCCTGTTCTGGACGCGGAGAAAAATCAGATAGAGTTTGGCATCGACCCTGATATACTTCAGGATATGACAGACGAGGATATGGAAAAAGGCCTGGACTCGATGATCGAGAGGGCAAAGGAAATCCTGAAGGCCAGGTAATGGAAATGCAGGACATGCCATACTCGAACATTTTGAACGGGCGCCGGTCGAAAAACCCGGTTAAAAAGTCTGGCTGCGTATCTGAAGGAGCGCTTTTTAAAATGTTTTTCTCCGCATTGCGGGGGAAGGCCGTTTATTCTTTCGAGTATGACAAAGAAAGGATCAAGTATGGAATCGCAATAGATCCCGGACTGCCGCTTTTTCCGGGTCTGCACTATTCATCTGTTCATGCGTTTTTACCATATACTTCCATGCACAAAATGCCCTGCACGGTATAAAACAAAGGGTTCCGATCTTCAACTCGCATTTTAATCAATGAACCCGTTTTTCTTTTTTTTGTATACTTTACATCCTTTGCAGTTAAAGAGATGCTTTCTTACCGCAAAGAATACGAAGTTTAATTTTTTCTAAAACGAGATGAAGCGAAAAAGATTTGAAAATGGAAAATTGAAAATGGCGCAAAGTGACAAAAAATCAGCAAATTGCAATTGACAGTCACCTGAACGCCGTGCAGTCAAATCCGAAAAGGACGAAAAAAAGCCTGAACACGATTCAGGATTAAAAGATCTACGGACACAATCCTGTAAATCCTTTAATCCCAAATTCTTGATTCCTGATTCCTGATTCTTCATTCCCATTCTTCATTCTATTCATCAATCATCCGCCTAACGGCGGTATTGAAACTCCCCGCATTAATGACAATGCGGGAAGGCAATAAATCAAATGAATCGAATGCGCGCCGATAGCGCTACTATTCTCTTACGCATCGTACTGACAGACCGTTCGTCCGAGCGTTGGCGTAGGCTGGGTACACATAGCTGTTGTTGAAGCCCAGGCAGTACGCGTTCGCATCAGTCGGCGAGGACGACCAGTAGTAGCCGGTGGAGCCGGCGTAGTTCAGGTAGCCGTCGCTGGGACGGAACCCGGACGCGGGAAAGAAGACGGGAGCATTAAGGGCATAGGACAGGTTAACACCCCAAAGAGTGCCACCAATACCATTTACGTTGCCAGCGGTGATACCGCTACCGGCCTTCGAATACACGGAACCCGGGTCGGTGTACTCATCGTTTTCAGTAGGCTCGCCGAAATTCTTGCTGACAGGCATTACCCAGTCTTTAGTTAAACCGCCACCACTGGTACCTTTATGCTTGGACAAAAATTTACATATGTCACCCGTGTAATCCGTGTAATCACCGGCAAGGGTAGTCCAATCCTGATCTGTCGTCAAACGGGCGTCGTTGCGATCGTCCACGGGGGCATCAATAACGCTTTCGTCGGCATAAGCAATCATAGCCCAAGCGTCAGCGCCACCGGCAATATCCCAAGAACCTGTTATACCGGTAAAATAATCCTCGCTACCCGTAACATCTTTAACCTTAACCCTGGTATATGTGCCGGTTGAAAGGTCAGGGACAAACAGGTAACTGTCTCCGTCGAAAGCGTCGTTGCCGACCTCGGAAACACCAATCAAACTACCCCACTTGAAGTAAACACCCTGGTAACCTTCCTTGCCGGTTCCGGACTCGGCGAAGGTCAAAACACCTGTATCGAAAGTACCACCCTCGCCGTCGCCAGGCAGGAAGTAGATGTTAGAAGCAGCCCAGTATGGCGGCTGAGGAGGAACCTGTATGTCTTTATCAGGGTAAGGGTCAACGTCAATATCCTCGAAGCTGATTTTGGCCCCTATGTTAATGTCCGGATCGGTACCGCCGGAACCCGAACCGGCCCCGAACGTCAAATTCAATACGTACTGGCGACCGTTTTCGAAGGTAAC
>JAISSD010000178.1 GCA_031273295.1 Prevotella sp. | reverse complement strand
CGAACCCAGACCGCCATTCTTCACGTTCAAACTGCCAGAAGGCGAGTAAGCGAAGAATTCAACGGAACCGGCATCTCCGGCAGGAAAGTAAGCCTTTGGAGAATAATCCCAACCCGCACCGCTCTCCCCGCGATAGACGGTAGTACCGTAAAGAAGGTAATCGGCAGCAACAGCCCAAGGCTCGGATGCACCCTGTCCGTCGTCGTAATGTGCGCTGACAACAAAACTGTTGATGTAATCCTTTGAGGTGGTAGTGGCCTTTAAGGCGGACATACCGCCCTGGGTGCGGAAACCGATGACGCGCGAACCGGCAGGAACGCCGGATACATCGTCCTGCGAACAACCGGACAACAGCAACAGTCCGGTAAACAATCCCGGCAAGAACCGGATAACGAATTTTCGTCTTTTTGTGATCATAACTCTCTTTCTTATAATTGGCAATCAAATAATTAACGGTTAATTGAACGGCAATGCGACAGGCCGGAAAATTTCTCTACTTGAAACAAAGATATTCAATCCTGTTGACTGGCCTGTTACAGATTTCCGCCTTTTTATATTCAATTAGCGGAATTCAGGATTGAAATCGAACAAAGAGGCTGCTTTTTATGCCTGTAATGTTATCCAAACCTGGCTGATCCTGTTCTTTTGGATTTGATTGCGCTGTAATGCAAGGATATTAAGGAAGCTGAAACATCTGCCCGAACCGGCGCGCATCATTCCAAAAGGAGGAATCTGCCGGCCAAACGCACAATCCTAATTTGTCTGCACCCGTCCTTTGGGATTTGAGATTTGACTGCGCGACGCTCTGCTGACTGCCGGTTGTTCATTTCACCGTCTATGATCTGCGTTCATCCGTTCAATCCGCGTCATCTGCGTGCAAAAACAGCGCTCCAACTAAACGGACCGGGCGCTTTGACTGCATCTATTTTAGCGCTGCCGATCTTCAATTCAATTCAAATTGCCGCAAGGTCAGACTGCCTTTGCTTGCATAAACTTGAATTGCAGGTTTCCCTGTTTCCAACTTTATCTGTATCTTTACGCAGGATTACCAGGCTGAGGCGCTTAATACCGTCGTTGCAACAAAGTCCTTTCCGGATGAAAAAGTCTGTAATCCGGAAAAACGTTATGACAATACGGGGAAATTTTTCCGTAAAAATCCAGACTAACCGGATTGTACTGTTTTTTATAGCCAATACAATAGCCTGTTAAATAAACTTTGTAGTAACTTTACTTTTTGAAAAATAAAAAGACGGCATTTGCAGACAGGAAAAGTTTTTGAAGAATAACTTAAAATCCGGTCATAAAATCTAAAAAGTCTCTAAACTTTGTATTCGGAATGAATAAAATTGTAAACAAAGAGTATTTCTCTGAGAATGTAGTAAAACTGGAGGTGGAAGCGCCTCTGATAGCGCGAAGCCGCAAAGCCGGACACTTTGTGATTGTACGGGTAGGCGAAAAAGGAGAGCGTATTCCTCTCACAATTGCCGCCTCCAATGTAACCGAAGGCACAATAACCATTGTTGTACAGGCTGTAGGCGCATCGACCAAAAAGATTTGCGACCTTGATACTGGCGACTATATAACCGATGTTGTAGGGCCATTGGGGCAAGCTACCCATATCAAGAATTACGGCACGGTGATATGCGCAGGCGGAGGCGTTGGCGTCGCTCCCATGTTGCCGATCATCGAGGCAATGAAAAAAGCGGGAAATAAAGTCATATCTGTTTTAGCGGCCAGAACAAAAGACCTGGTAATCCTGGAAGAACAGGTGTCGGAATATTCGGACGAAGTAATTATCATGACAGACGACGGTTCTTGCGGACACAAGGGTTTGATTACGAATGGAATCGAAATGGCAATCAAGCGCGAAAAAGTAAATTTATGCGTAACTATCGGACCTGCTGTCATGATGAAGTTTGTGTCCCTGCTTACCCGGCAATACAATATACCTACGATGGCCTCCCTCAACACCATCATGGTAGACGGCACGGGAATGTGCGGGGCATGCCGTATTACAGTAGGGGGGAAAACCAAATTTGTATGTGTCGACGGGCCTGAATTTAATGCCCACGAAGTCGATTTCGATGAAATGTTGATGAGGCTCAAAGCATACAGTTAGTCGCAGGTTACAGATTTACGAGTTGCAGGCTGTAATGAACGGGTATTACGCTTTTTGATTCGTAAACGGTTAAGATCTGTGGACAATCCATTTTATTTACCCGTAATTTGTAACCCGTAATTCGCAACTAAAAAAATGACAGAACAGGAATATATACAGGCGCGCCGCGGCGAGCCTTGGAGAGAAGAACTCCGCAAAAGCATAAAAGCCAAAGAACGAGGCGACAGGCCGCGTGTGCATATGCCCGAACTGGATGCCGGATATCGCAGTCATTCCCTCAAAGAAGAAGTAAATCTCGGATTATCCGCCGAACAGGCTGTACTTGAAGCCGGCCGTTGTCTGGATTGCGCAAATCCCTCTTGTATGGAAGGTTGTCCTGTAGGAATACAGATACCTTCATTTATAAAAAACATAGAACGCGGCGAGTTTCTTGAAGCTGCAAAAGTATTAAAGGAAACCAGCGCATTACCTGCTGTTTGCGGACGCGTATGCCCTCAGGAAAAACAATGCGAAGCAAAATGCATTTATCGGAAAATGAAGAAAGACCCGGTGGCAATCGGTTATCTGGAGCGTTTTGCAGCCGATTATGAACGCCGGAGCGGACAAATATCCATGCCGGAACAGGCTCCTGCCAACGGCATAAAAATCGCGACTGTGGGATCCGGGCCTGCCGGCCTGTCATTTGCAGGAGACATGGCAAAACTGGGATATGACGTCACCGTATTCGAAGCATTGCATGAAATAGGCGGCGTATTAAAATATGGCATTCCCGAATTCCGCTTGCCAAACGAGATTGTGGATGTCGAGATTAACGTTCTCCGGAAAACGGGCGTGAAATTTATCACTAACTGCATTGTAGGCAAGACTGTTTCACGCGAGGATCTGCTTAATGACGGATTCAAAGGAATATTCGCCGCCAGTGGAGCCGGACTGCCCAATTTTATGAATATACCCGGCGAGAACCTTATCGGCGTGATGTCGTCCAATGAATTCCTCACACGCGTCAACCTGATGGACGCCTCTAATCCGGACAGCGATACCCCTGTGCAAACGGGCAGGAAAGTTGCGGTTATAGGAGCCGGAAATACCGCAATGGACGCGGTACGCACAGCAAAACGCCTGGGCGCGGAAAAAGCATATATCATATATCGCCGTTCGGAAGAGGAAATGCCTGCCCGCATAGAGGAAGTGAAACATGCCAGGGAAGAAGGCATTGAATTCTATACATTGCATAACCCTGTAAAATACGAAGGAGACGATAGAGGACATGTACAGCGCATGTTGCTTCAAAAGATGGAGTTGGGCGACCCCGACGCATCGGGACGCCGCAAGCCTGCGCCCATCGAAGGTGCAACAGAATGGTTCGATGTGGATCAAGTGATTGTCAGTGTGGGAGTATCTCCCAACCCGCTGATCCCGTCGACATTTAAAGGCCTTGAAATCACCAAATGGGGAACAATCGTTGTAAACCGGGACACGATGCAGTCTGCCTTGCCGGAAGTGTATGCCGGAGGCGATATAGTTCGCGGAGGTGCAACTGTTATCATGGCAATGGGTGATGGACGCAAGGCCGCAGCCGCAATGGACAGGGCGTTAAGAGGCTGAATAACTGATCTATACAATAGATAAAAGGGAGATTATGGAAAGCTCTATAATCTTCCTTTTTATTTTTAGTGGTTTTATTTCAGTCCGGACTGTATCATTCCATTAACGCGGTCATTGTACAACCTGTGAAGCGGACGGCCAAGCGTTTTTGATTCCCTTCCTCCTTTCAGATTTAATCCCAAAATGTCCATTTCAGCATTAATGCATCGGAAAAACGCCTGTTTTATACGAAATTAATGCGCCACAATACGGTTATTGCCAACGTATTACATTTGTATTTTTCTAATGGCGTCCATTAGAAATCGAAAATCGTAAAGAGGTTATTATCAGCTGGTTATATTCTTATAGTTCATTTATAACATGCAGTTTATAACTCTAGTCTACATTGAACATTAAAATCTGAATCGAGATAAATATTTGTAAATCAATTTATTTTGCCACATGAGCAGTTACAAATCCTGAACTGCGCTTGCCAGACTTATCCCGTTAGAAAAGGATGGCATGAATAGCGCCCCCATATCATCGCGAACAAACAATAATCATAAACAACCCGAATCCCCCGTCATTGGTACATTTACAGCCATTCCCTTGCTTTCCCTGTCAAGAAATATCCCCCTGTCTTGTCAGAACCGATAAATTCTATAATACCGGCATCTTTCAAAATCTTGATATATCTATCCATGGTCGCTCTCCCTTTGTGCGTTTGCTCAATCAGGTCTATCCTGTTTTGATTGGGTTGACTATGCAAAGAATCTATTATCAAGTATAAGCTTTCCTTTACATTCTCACTTACATTCTCATCAATGAGTTTGTAGATGTTATCTGATTTATTTTCAGATTCTTTTATCAAGTATAAGCTTCCCTTTACATTCTCACTCCTCATAATCAACATAATAAATAACCTGTAACAGCAGCGATGCATCCCTATGGATAGAACACCGCAAAAACATCAAAGAACGCAAAGAAAATGCTTAGCGCCCTTTGTGATACGCTTTGTGTTCTTTGTGTTAAATGGATTTGACCGTTCTTTTTCTTGCAGTGCGACAATTTGAATTGAATTGAAAATCGACGCAGTCAAAATCGACGTAGCCAAACGTCGGTTCGACCGGTCAAATGCCCGGATACGCCTTTTTTCGGTGGGAAAGCAGGAGATGCTTCGTTCCTCGGCATGGCAGGACGACGAATGCTTAAATTAATGACATTGGAATGCAGGCATTGCAAAATTCAATCTTCCCTGAATATCCTGCTATAAATTATTTATTTCTCATGCCTTAATGCGCTTACAAACAAACATGTAACAATCCTATTCGATATCGTCTCCAATATTTTCAACAAAGATTTCTTCAAATAAATTTCTCGTTCTTTCCTTTACTTCTTCCATATTTACCTTGTATCCCAGCTCTTTTTCCATTGAGGTTACTCCCCTGTCTGTGAAACCGCAGGGATTGATGAGTGAAAAAAAAGACAAATCGGTATTTACGTTCAGTGCAAATCCATGCATAGTTACAAACCGGCTGCTACGGACTCCTATAGCGGCTATTTTCCGCGTTTTTGAAGGTATGTCTGCGAGCCACACACCGGCGGCGTTATCAAGCCGTCCGGATTGGATATTGTAAGAATGAAGAAGGCGGATAATAATTTCCTCCACGTTATGTATGTACTGGCGCAAGCCGATACCGTAAGATTCCAGATCAAATATCGGATAGCCGACAAGTTGTCCCGGCCCGTGGTAAGTTATATCCCCTCCCCTGTCGATTTGGAAAAGCGACGCCCCTTTTTCTTTCAGATAACTTTCCTCAAAGAGTAAATTCTCTTGCTTGCCATGTTTGCCAATTGTGACAGTATGCGGATGTTCGCAAAAGAGCAAGCGGTTTTGCGGTTGGATCCGTTTATCTTTGCGGTCAATAGCATCCGAAAACAGCTGCCGCTGATAATTCCATGCACGGCTGTATTCCATCGTTTCAAGGTCTTCGTATATCATAATGAGTCGTCTATTTTTTCACTTTTCCCGGATTTTTGGCCATATAGTCTTTCCAACTTGTAAATTTTGTATCCTGAGACGGGTTGTTTGTTTGGAAAAAATGGCAAACTGCGGCAGCCAATCCATCGGTCGCGTCCATCTGTGTCAGCATATTTTCGTCCGGAATTTTCAGGAAGTTTTGTAACATATAGGCAACCTGTTCTTTAGCAGCCCTTCCGTTTCCGGTGATCGACATCTTTATTTTCAACGGAGCATATTCAAAAATGGGAATATCGCGAGACAAGGCAGCCGCCATAGCCACGCCTTGAGCGCGGCCGAGTTTGAGCATGCTTTGCACATTCTTTCCGAAAAAGGGAGCCTCAATGGCAAGTTCGTCAGGTAAAAATTCATCGATCAAACCGATTATCCGTTCAAAGATGCGGCGCAGTTTGAGATAATGGTCGTCGTATTTGCTCAATTGCAGTACGCCCATTGCCAGCATTCCGGGTTTGTTGTTCACCACACGCAATACGCCGTATCCCATTACCTGGGTGCCCGGGTCGATACCCAGAATGATCCGTTCCTTTTCTATCATTATAATTCTATTTCTTCCAGCAAGGTGACAAATCCCAGGACTTTATTCCCGAAACGGGCCGCGATTTCCTTTTGCAAAGCCGGCCCTTGTGTTTTGAACCAGCGATCGAGCGCACCCGCATTCTCTACCTGGAATTGCAGTGAATAACTGTTGCCACTCTCTTCATGTTGCGCTTGGATACGGGCAAAACGGGGTTTGCTCAGAGATCCGTCGACGACAGCTTCAGGTATGTATATATCTTTCATGTAGTTGATGTAATCGTTGCAAACACTGTCTTCCACATGGAAAGTCGTATTGAAAATTATCATTGCGAGTTTTTTATTTACAACAAAAGTACTAAAAGTTTGTCTATATAAAGCTGTTTACCGAAAGGTAAAAGAAAACCGCAATTTTTTTAACCGCCGCAACCGCAATGAATTTATTTATTGACTTTTCAGCCTGCGGAACCTGTTTCGCGGTCTTTGACACCTTGTTGACAACCTGTTGACAACCTGTTAATAACGTTTCATAAATTACAGATACTTAGCTAAATAATACTGTTAATAACTTTCCGGCAATACTGTTGAAAACTTTTTATTAATTTTATGTGGGGAAAAGTGGGGAGAAGTGTATTATTTTCATACCTTTACATCATCGTATCGTATATTGTTAAAATTCAAAGTGTTAATGATGCAATTTTTGGGTAATATCGAAGCGAAAATCGATGCAAAAGCAAGAATATTTGTACCGGCGGCTTTCAGGAAGATACTGCAATCTTCCTCCAATAATATATTGATACTCAGGAAGGATCTGTTTCAGCATTGTCTTGTGCTCTACCCGCTGGAAGTGTGGGAAGAGGAAGTGGCAAAATTACGTTCCCGGTTAAACAGATGGGATAGGGAGCAACAAGCCCTTTTCAGGCAGTTTGTGGTTGACGCCGAACGTCTGGAGATAGATGCAAACGGACGCATACTGATTCCGAAACGATACTGCCAGATGGTGGGCATACTGTCTGATGCAAGATTTTTAGGGGTAGACAATACAATCGAGATATGGGCGAAAGATGCGCTGGAAAAAACGCTTATTCCGGCAGACGATTTCAGTTCCCATATACAGGCATTAATGAACAACTGCTCGCAAAACGAATAACCATGACTGAAATATACCATACGCCTGCACTGATCCACGAAAGTGTGGATGGCATGAATATCCGAGCCGACGGTATTTGTGTGGATGTGACATTCGGTGGCGGCGGACATTCGCGGGAAATTCTCTACCGGCTTGGCAAAAATGGCCGTTTATATGCTTTTGACCAGGATGAGGACGCCATCGGCAATATACAACAGGATAGCAGATTTACATTTATCCGGAGTAACTTTCGCTTTCTGAAAAATTTCATCAAATATCATGGAGTGGACGAAGTGGATGCAATACTTGCCGATTTGGGCGTGTCGTCCCATCATTTCGATACCGAAGAACGGGGATTCTCTTTCCGTTTCGAAAATAGCGATTTGGATATGCGGATGAATCGGAAAAGCGGAAAAACAGCGGCGCAAATTCTAAATACATATACGGAAGAGCAACTGGCCGACGTCTTTTATTTGTATGGCGAGCTTAAACAGTCGCGACGTATGGCGTCCGCAATAGTGAAAACGAGAAAAGACAGGCCTTATAAAAAAGCGGGCGATTTGCTAAAAACACTGGATCCTTTTGCAGGAAAGGGTGAAAGGGAAAAGAAAATACTGGCTCAAGTTTTTCAGTCTTTACGGATAGAGGTGAACGAAGAAATGGAAACGCTGAAAGAAATGCTGGAGCAAGCCCTTGATATATTGAAACCCGGCGGACGTTTGGTTGTCATAACCTATCATTCTTTGGAAGACAGGCTTGTGAAGAATTTCTTTAAGTCGGGAAACTTTGAAGGAAAGATAGAAAAGGACTTTTTCGGGAACTTCGAAACCCCGTTCAAATTGATAAACAACAAGGTGATCGTTCCTTCGAGCGAAGAAAAAGAACGAAACCCGCGATCAAGGAGCGCCAAACTAAGGATAGCCGAAAAGATTTAAGTTGTAGATAATTATTGACGAACCGGTAACGAAAAATGAAAGCGAAAGACATAAAAAAGAAAGTGATGTACATTCTGGGGGGGACAGTCCTTACCGAGGACTTCTTCTGGAAGAACGCGCGCTTTATCATCACGGTCTTTATCATCCTGGTTTTGTATATCAGCAATAGATACAGTTGTATAGAGAAAAAAGCAAAAATAGAATCGTTGCAGAACGAATTGAAAGACGCGAAGTTTGAATCGCTGACTATCGCCGCCCGGCTAACGGGGGTTAGCCGGAAATTGAAAGTGGAAGAGTTGATCCGGCAAAATGGAGTGGAATTGCAACAGATAAAGGAACCTGTATATAAAATAAAAAAATAGACAATACCCGACGGGGAAAAATATGGCAAAGAAATCGGAAGGAACAACGAAAAATGTGGCGGTCAGCCGTTATGGCTGGATTGTCTTTTTCATGTCTTTCATATTCATAGCAATCGTTGTCTGCATTGTCAAAATCAAATATGTGGAAGGCGCTGCATGGAGCGAACTGGGTAAACAGGAAACCGTGAAGAAAGACAGGGAGATACGTCCCAATCGCGGAAACATATACGCTGACGACGGGCGACTGCTTGCAACCAGCGAACCCCTGTATGGAGTATATGTCGACTTTATGGCCGACGGTATAAAAAAGGATACGCTGATGAAATATGCGGCTCCCCTCTCCCGGGCGCTAGCGGAAAAATTTCCGGATAGAAGCGCGGCCCAATACAGAAAAATAATACTTGATGGCTGGGCGCTTAGCCGGAAAGAATTAAATGAACTGGAACGTAACAGAAAAAGCGGCTCTAACAGGAAAGTAGAGGTGCGCAGCCGGTATATAAGAATCATTCGTCCCGACATTAACTATATCGATCTGAAAGAACTGAAAACATTTCCGTTCTTCAATCAGCGCAGCAACAGGAGCGGACTCTTTACCGAAGAAAAGACCAGACGTTTAAAACCCTTCGATCGTCTGGCAGGACGAACCGTAGGTTCAATCTATAAAGACCTTGCGGCCGGTGGCGGCAGTGGATTGGAACAGAAATACGATTCGATACTGAAAGGCGTGCCCGGATTGAAAACACGCCAACGCGTACAGGGACGCTGGATAGATGTGGTACTGAAAAAACCGACCGATGGCCGGGATATAAAGACCACCCTGAATGTGGATATTCAGGATATGGCAGAAAAAGCGCTTTACGGCAAATTGGCCGAGACCAAAGCCGAATCGGGCGTGGCCATTGTAATGGAAGTCGCCACAGGAGAAATAAAGGCGATAGCCAACCTGGACAGGGTATCCGAAGGCGTTTATGCGGAAGGGAATCCAAATGCATTTTCCTATATGGCCGAACCCGGGTCTACATTCAAGACAATATCGGTGATGGTGGCCCTCGAAGACGGGGTGGCGACGCCAAACGATTCCGTATTTGTGGGCAACGGGCTTTTTGAATACAAAGGCCGTGTAGTCCGCGACCACAACTGGCGTACAGGGGGATGGAAACCGTATATGACCATCACCGAAGGCATGTATATTTCTTCGAATGTGGTCATGGCTAAAATGGTACTGAAAGGTTATGAAAACAATCCCCGCAAGTATGTGCAACATATCCGCGACTTGGGCGTCACAAAAAAACTGGAATGGGATGTGCCGTTGAAAGGAATAGAAGGAAGATCGATCGTTCCATTTCCGGGCGATAAGTCGTGGTCAAAAACCACGCTGCCATGGATGTCGTTCGGGTATGAAACCAAGATTCCGCCCGTCTATATGCTGATGTTCTACAATGGTATTGCCAACAACGGGAAGATGATAAAGCCTTTCCTTACCAAAGCTTTCCTGAAGGACGGTAAAGTGGAAGAAGAGTTTGAAACGGAAGTCGTCAATCCCTCGTTGTGTTCCGCAAAAACATTAAGACAGGTGAAAGAGATGCTGAAAGGCGTAGTTTCCGACGGGCTGGGAAAAGCTGCCGGGTCCGGTCTTTTTCCGGTGGCGGGAAAGACCGGGACAGCCTTGATTGCCTCGCATGGAAGATATGAAGGCTATTATGTGTCGTTCTGCGGTTATTTTCCTGCCGATGATCCCAAATATACTTGTTTTGTGGGAATACGCAGGCCGCAAGGCTCTCCGTCGGGAGGCCTTATGGCCGGAACGGTATTCAAAGCCATAGCAGAGGGCATATACGCCAAACAACTGGCGTCTATTCCTGTAGCCGCGCCGAAAGACACTGTAAATCCGTTGATTCCCGCGGTCAAAAGCGGTTCGCGGAAGAATGCGGAATTTGTATTGAAAAAATTGAACCAAAATTATACTTTTCCGGATAATAGCGCCGATTGGGTTAAAGCAAAGATAAATTCGCTATCGGAGGAAATCATTTTGGAAAACAATGCTTCCGTAAAACAGGACTTCGTTCCCGGCGTCATAGGCATGGGTGCGCGCGACGCCGTGTATTTATTGGAGAATGCAGGCCTTAAAGTGAATCTGACAGGAGTGGGAAAGGTGAAACAGCAGTCTGTTCAGGCAGGTAGCCGTATTGTAAAAGGGGCTACGATTACAATAGAATTGAATTAATTAAAAAGGATGCGGATATGAAATTAAAGGATTTACTCAAAGACACGGATGTAGTCGAAATAGAGGGAGACGGCAATATGGAAGTAAGCGGTATCCGGACAGATTCGCGTAAAGCGATTGCCGGTTCGGTCTTTATAGCCCTGAAGGGGGTACAGGTAGACGGACATCAATATATCGATAATGCAATCAGGTTGGGAGCCGAGGCAATCATCCATGAAGATCGGATCGATACTCCGCAAAAGGGGATCACTTATGTGAAAGTAAAAGACAGCGCAGACGCAGCGGGTAAAATGGCGACTTTGTGGTATGGAGACCCTTCCGGCAAACTGAAACTGGTAGGGGTTACCGGTACAAACGGCAAAACCACCACTGCCACACTGTTATATAAAATGTTTCGTAAACTGGGATATAAAGCGGGATTACTGTCTACGGTAGCCAATTACATAGACGATACGGCATACCAGGCCACGCATACTACCCCGGACCCCCTGTCGTTAAACGAAATGCTGGCCAAAATGGTGGATGCAGGTTGTGAATATGCTTTTATGGAAGTAAGTTCGCACGCCATACATCAGAAACGTATCAGCGGATTGAAATTTGCCGGAGGCGTCTTTACCAATATCACTCAAGACCATCTGGACTATCACAAAACAATGGCGGAATACCTGAAAGTAAAAAAGACGTTTTTTGACAATCTGCCCGAAACAGCTTTCGCCCTTACCAATATCGATGACAGGAACGGGTTGGTAATGCTTCAGAATACGAAAGCAAAAACATACACATATTCGGTACGGACGCTTGCCGATTTCAAAGCCGGAATTATCGAAAAGCATTTCGACGGCAGCGCCATCGAAATCAATGGCAAAGAACTGCAAGTACAGTTCGTAGGCGTGTTCAATGTATATAACCTGACGGCCATATACGGGGCGACAGTCTTGTTGGGACAGAAATCCGACGGGGCTTTATTGGCGCTGAGCGCATTAAGACCTGTATCCGGACGTTTTGAAACATTGCGGTCGCCCGAAAATTATACGGCAATTGTAGACTATGCGCATACTCCGGACGCTTTGACCAATGTGCTGGAAGCCATACACGAAGTATTGGAAGGCAAGGGTCGCATAATCACTGTGGTAGGCTGCGGCGGCAACAGAGACAAAACCAAACGCCCGATTATGGCGCGCGAGGCCGTGCGCCTGAGCGACCAGGTGATACTGACGTCCGACAATCCGCGATTCGAAGAGCCGCAGGCAATCATCAACGATATGGCAGACGGGCTGGACAGCCGGCAATTAAAGAAAACGCTGTTGATCGTAGAACGGGAACAAGCCATAAAAACAGCTTGTACGCTTGCCAGGGAGGGCGATGTGATCCTCATAGCAGGAAAAGGCCATGAAGATTATCAGGACGTGAAAGGAGTAAAACATCACTTCG
Organism: Prevotella sp.; assembly: GCA_031273295.1. Classification (GTDB taxonomy): domain Bacteria; phylum Bacteroidota; class Bacteroidia; order Bacteroidales; family Dysgonomonadaceae; genus Dysgonomonas. The sequence continues at coordinate 13,009 of JAISSD010000178.1, read as the reverse complement.
ACGACAGAGAAGTCGTAAGGAAGATATTTGGAGAATAAAACATAAAAATCAGAAGAAACAAATGTTATATTATCTATTCGACTATCTGGACCAATTGGATTTCCCCGGTGCGGGAATATTCAGGTATGTTTCGTTCCGCGCGGCTATGGCATTGGTGCTATCGCTCTCGATATCTACTGTAATAGGACGCTATATTATCGATAAACTGCAAAAACTGCAAATCGGCGAAATTGTACGGAATCTGGGGCTGGAAGGGCAGCTAAGTAAAAAGGGTACGCCTACAATGGGTGGTATCATCATTATTATTTCCATACTTGCGCCCGTTTTGCTTCTTGCGCGGCTAGATAATATATACATCATTCTGATGCTCGTCACAACCCTTTGGTTGGGGACGCTCGGCTTCCTTGACGATTACCTGAAAGTATTCAAAAAAGACAAGGAAGGATTGCATGGCAAGTTTAAGATAATCGCTCAAATCGGACTGGGGCTAATTGTAGGAGTGACCCTTTATTTAAGTCCGGATGTCATTCTCAGGGAGAATTTCGAATTCCGCAATCAGGATAACGAGATAGAACATGTAAGCTATACAGCCGAAGGGGCTAAATCGACGCAAACCACCATCCCCTTCTTAAAGAACAACAACCTGGACTACGAGGACCTAGTCTCGTTTATGGGAGATTATGCAGAACCGGCGGCATGGATATTATTTGTGATGGTTGTCATATTTATAGTAACGGCTGTGTCGAACGGAGCCAATCTGACCGACGGACTGGACGGGCTGGCCGCGGGAAGCTCGTCTATCATAGGAGTCACGCTCGGAATATTGGCCTATGTGTCGGGGCACATAGAGTTTGCATCCTATCTGAATATTATGTTTATTCCCGGTAGCCAGGAGCTGGTAATATTTGCCGCCGCATTTATCGGGGCAACGGTAGGTTTCCTTTGGTACAATGCGTTTCCCGCGCAGGTTTTCATGGGAGATACAGGCAGTCTTACATTGGGAGGAATAATCGGCGTATTTGCCGTTATTATCCATAAGGAATTATTGCTTCCCGTACTTTGCGGCGTATTTCTGGTCGAGAGCCTTTCGGTAATGGTGCAGGTCTGTTATTTCAAGTTTACCAAAAAGAAAGACGGAGAAGGACGCCGCGTATTTAAAATGACGCCTTTGCACCATCATTTCCAGAAGGCGGGCAATTCAGGAATACAGGCCATCTGGCAAAAACCGATTCCGGTCATACCCGAATCCAAAATTGTAGTACGCTTCTGGATCATTGGAATTATCCTGGCCGTACTTACGCTGGCAACACTAAAAATGCGATAAACAATCTATATATGAACAGAATGATCATACTGGGAGGAGGCGAAAGCGGGGTTGGCTCGGCCATACTTGCGAAGAAGAAGGGTTTCGATGTTTTTTTGTCGGACAGCGGCGCTTTACAGGACAAGTATAGAGCCGAACTGGAACAATACGGTATTCCCTACGAAGAAAAAGGACACACGGAAGAACTCGTACTCGCCGCAACCGAAATCATAAAAAGTCCGGGTATTCCCAACTATACGCCTCTTGTCCGTAAAGCAATGGAAAAAGGTATTCCCGTCCTCTCCGAAATGGAATTCGCCAAACGCTACACTTCCGCCAAGATGATCTGTATCACCGGCAGCAACGGTAAAACCACTACTGCCAGTATGCTGTATCATATACTCAAATCGGCAGGATTGAATGTCGGTTTGGGGGGAAACATCGGGCGGAGTTTCGCCCGGCAGGCCGCGGAAGAAAATCATGATTACTATGTATTGGAACTGAGTAGTTTCCAGCTTGAGAACATGTACTCTTTCAAAGCGGATATCGCCATCCTGTTGAATATTACTCCCGACCATCTCGACAGATACGACCACGATATACAGAAGTACATTGATGCGAAAATGCGTATCGCGCAGAACCAGACCGAAACGGATGCATTCATATTCTGGGAAGAAGACCCCATTGTCAGTAAAGAGATCGAGAAACTGGCTTCAAGCGGTAAACGGTACACATTCGCGGAACATAAAGTCGGTAATGCTATTGCCTATCTCAACCATCACGAAATAGACATCAATACTCCCGATTCCACATTCGTCATGGAACAGGATCTACTGGCGCTGGAGGGATTGCACAATCTGTATAATTCACTGGCTTCGGGCATTGCGGCCAAACTGCTGGATATAACGGACGAGAATCTCCGTCAGTCGCTGAGTGATTTTCAGGGAGTGGAACACCGTCTCGAAAAAGTGGCCAAAGTAAGAAGCGTACAGTTCATAAACGACTCCAAGGCCACAAATGTAAACTCGTGCTGGTATGCCTTGCAAAGCATGAAGACAAAAGTGGTATTGATTCTTGGAGGAACAGACAAGGGAAACGACTATGGCGAAATAGAACAATTGGTGAAAGACAAAGTACGCGCCCTTGTCTTCCTCGGGGTGGACAATAGCAAACTGCACAGGTTCTTTAACGGTAAAATGGAAAAGATAGAAGATGCATCGTCAATGAAAGACGCCGTGCAGAAAGCTTACGGCCTGGCCCGGGAAGGGGATACGGTATTATTGTCGCCCTGCTGCGCCAGTTTCGACCTCTTCGAAAATTACGAAGACAGAGGGAACCAATTTAAAGAATGTGTCAGAAAACTGTAATTGGACATGGAATTCGATTTTTTAGGAAGAGCGTTTAAAGGAGACAAAGTGATCTGGTGCATATTCATCGCACTCTGTATTATCTCTTTGCTGGCAGTTTTCAGCGCCACAAGTACGATCGCCTATCGCCAGCAAAGCCATTGGGCGCCGATACTCCGTCATGCCGCGTTTTTGCTGGTTGGATTTGCCGTGGTGATGTTCCTGCAAAGAGTTCCTACCCGGTTCCTTTCCATACTGCTGCTGGGTTTGCCTGTTTCGGCAATACTGCTTCTCTTCACAATGTTTATGGGCGAAGATGTAAACGGGGCGCAACGCTGGCTGGGAGTCGGAGCCTTTACCATACAGCCTTCCGAGTTTGCGAAAATATCGGTAATCGGTTTCATCGCTTTTTTCCTGAGTAAAATGAAACCCGAAAATGAAGCCTGGATATTCAAGGCATTGATCATCGGGGTTATTGTCATCTGCGCTCTTATCGCCCCCGAGAACCTGTCCACGGCATGCCTTCTTTTTGGAGTTTGCATGCTGATGCTGATCATTGGACAGGTCCATTTCAAAAGGCTGCTGAAGATAGCTTTGGGAGGCGCGGCTCTGATTGGCTTCTTATTTCTATGTTTGACCTTGCTGCCGGGCAGGATTGTCAAAGACTATTTTCCCGACCGGCTTGCCACATGGAAAAACCGTATAGAAAAGCACTCCGAAAACCAGGAGGGAGCTTCCATCCACGATCGGAACGAAGACGGTACAATTGCCTATAAGATCACAGATGACAACTATCAGGTATCGCATGCCAAAATAGCTATTGCAAATGGAGGTGTTATCGGGCTTCCGGGCAGCGGTACGGAAAGGGATTTCCTGCCACAGGCATATTCCGATTTTATTTTTGCAATTATTCTCGAAGAGATGGGATTGTCAGGCGGGTTATTCGTGTTGCTGCTGTATGTCGCCCTGATGATTCGTTGCGGAGTACTGGCGTCGAAATGCGAAAAAAAATTTCCTCGCTACCTTATTCTTGGCACAGGATTGATACTGACCGTGCAAGCCTTGACCAATATGGCTGTGGCGGTCAATCTCATACCCGTAACAGGGCAGCCGCTCCCGTTGATAAGCCGGGGGGGGACTTCCACGATCATTACTTGCGCCTATTTCGGAATTATTCTGGCCTGTTCTTCCAGGCTAAACGATTCGAATCACGAAGATGTGGACGAAAGTATAGCCAATGTAGATTTTGAAACATTTGACGAAGCGACCGCAAGATGAAAAAATTGAAAGTGATAATCAGCGGCGGCGGCACGGGAGGACATATCTTTCCTGCTATCGCCATTGCCAATACGATAAAAGAGCGCTATCCCGATGCTGAAATACTGTTTGTGGGTGCAACAGGACGGATGGAAATGGAGAGGATACCGGCGGCCGGATATGAAATTGTCGGTTTGGAAATATCGGGACTTGACAGGAAAAAACCTTTCAGGAACATATCTGTTGTATGGAAATTTTGTAAAAGCCTGAGAATAGCCGGGCAAATTTTGAAACAGTTCCAGCCCGATATGGTCATAGGCGTCGGCGGATACGCCAGCGGCCCTGTCCTTTACAAAGCAAATGCATTAAAAATTCCAACGCTTGTTCAGGAGCAAAATTCCTATGCCGGGATCACAAATAAATTTCTTGGAAAGAAAGCTTCTGCCGTCTGTGTTGCATACGAAGGGATGGAACGTTTCTTTCCGAAAGAAAAAATAGCGCTGACAGGCAATCCATGTCGCCAGGAACTGTTATCGAAAACCATTACCAAAGAAGAGGCCTGCCTGGAATTTGATCTCGATCCTGCAAAAAAAACAATATTGCTTATTGGCGGCAGTTTAGGTTCTAGGATGCTCAACAACAGTCTTTTTTCAGCTATGGAGGCCATTTCGGCGTCAGATATACAGGTTGTCTGGCAATGCGGGAAATTATATTTTTCCGAACTGAATACGGATATGTCGAGCCTGGGAAATCCCCCAAATGTTCATATATATGAATTTATTTCGCGCATGGATCTAGCCTACAAAGTTGCCGACCTGGTCATCTCGCGCGCCGGGGCCGGTTCTATTTCCGAACTGAGCCTGCTCGGCAAACCAACTATCCTCGTTCCTTCGCCGAATGTGTCCGAAGACCACCAGACAAAGAACGCAATGGCGCTTGTAGCCAGAAATGCCGCTATTCTGATCAAGGACGATGAAGCAATGGAGAAACTGACGCCGGTAGCATTGGAAACAATACAGGACAACGAAAAATTAGAGGCGTTGTCCGCTAATATTCTCAAAATGGCGCAAGCAGACTCGGCCAACCGCATTGTGAATGAAATGATTAAATTAATAAAAAAGAATGAATAACATACAATCCGTATATTTTATCGGGATAGGCGGCATAGGGATGAGCAATCTGGCCCGCTACTTTATGTCGAAAGGCAAAAGGGTTGCCGGATATGACCGCGCCGAAACGCCCCTGACCAAAGAACTGGTGAAAGAAGGCGCTGAAATTCACTATAACGATGATATAAAGCTCATTCCCGGTTATTGCAAGGATAAAGGCAACACACTGGTTGTATATACTCCTGCCGTACCTTCCGAAAATGAAGAAGTAAAATATTTTCATGAAAACAAATTTACCATACAGAAAAGGGCTCAGGTATTGGGTACGATAACAGAATCGGATAAAGCGCTCTGTTGTGCGGGCACACATGGAAAGACTACGACGTCCGGCATGCTGGCGCATATTCTCAAACAGTCGCACCTCGACTGCAATGCCTTCCTGGGTGGTATTCTGAAAAATTATGACAGTAACCTGATGCTTTCCGAAAGGAGCGTATTCACAGTTATAGAGGCCGACGAATACGACCGCTCCTTTCATTGGTTGCATCCTTATATGGCCCTGATCACTTCTGTCGACCCCGACCATCTGGACATATACGGCACGGAAGAAGAATATCTGAAAAGTTTCGGGAAATTTACGGGCCTTGTCCGGGCGGGCGGGGCATTGGTAATGAAACATGATATAAAACTTTCGCCAAAGGCCGGTAAAGATGTAAGGATATATACCTATTCGATGGAAAAAGGGGACTTTCACGCAAAGAATATAAAAACGGGAAATGGAGAGATCCGTTTTGATTTTGTTACGCCAAAGGAAACGATTGATAATATACAACTGGGGGTACCCGTAAAAATAAATATTGAAAACGCTGTCGGGTCGATGGCTCTGGCATGGCTAAATGGAGCGACGGCAGACGAATTGCGTTATGGCATGGTTACATTTGCGGGAGCAAAACGGCGTTTCGATTTTTTACTGAAAACAGACAAAATAGCGCTGATAGACGACTATGCGCATCATCCCGAGGAGTTGGCGGCAAGTATTACATCCGTCAGGGAACTGTATCCCGACCGCAAACTGACGGGTATTTTTCAGCCGCACCTGTATACAAGAACAAGGGATTTTGCTCCTGAATTTGCAAAAAGCCTTTCTCTACTGGATGAATTGATCCTGTTGGATATCTATCCGGCAAGGGAAGAGCCGATAGAGGGAGTGACTTCGAAAATAATTTTCGACAGGGTTACCTGTCCCAAAACATTGTGCAAGAAAGAAGAATTATTACCTTTATTGGAAAATAAAAACGACGTCGAGGTACTGCTAACTGTCGGAGCGGGAGATATCGACCAGTTATTGGAACCTGTTAAAAAGATACTGGAAAGAAAATTATGAAAAAAGCATTGGCCATCGCCGGAATATGCCTGATTGCAGGCTATCTCGTTTTCTCGGTTTTCTATTTTCAGGGAAAATCAAAGAACGGCTTATGCCACAGGTTTGAGATCGAGGTTGGAAATGGCTCGGACGACGGGCGTCTTGTCGACGCCGAAGACATAGCCGGATATATAAAAGAAAAAGGTCTCGACCCTACGGGCAAAAAAATCAAGGATATAAACACAAATGCAATAGAAGAAGCCATATTGACAAACCGGCTGCTGAAAAAAGCCGATGTATTTGTCACCGATAACGGGGCTGTCAAGGTATCTGTTGAAGAACGCAAACCTGTACTGAGGGTTATGAGCAACACGGGAGAAAATTACTATATTGACAGCGAAGGGTGCAAAATACCTCTGTCGAAACGCTTCACCGCATACCTGCCTGTTGCCACGGGAGCGATAAAAGAAGGCTTTGCAAAGGCCGACTTGTACAAATTTGCACTATTTTTGCATAACGACAGGTTCTGGAACGCGCAAATCGAACAAATCGTAGTATTGCCTGATCAAGACATTAAATTAATACCTCGCGTAGGCAACCATCAGATCATATTGGGCGATCTTTACGGATACAGGGAAAGGCTGGACAAATTGTTGGCCTTTTACGAAAACGGGCTTAATGAAACGGGATGGAACAAGTATTCCCTTATAAATTTGAAATTTGACAACCAGGTTGTCTGTACAAAACGTTAATTGAATAATGGATCAGCCGGTTTTCAAGAATTCAAGCCGGTTTTTAAAGACAGGAATTATATTATGGAACATTCAGGATTTATAGCAGGCATCGACTTGGGTACGTCCAAGATAGTTGGAGTATTGGGCCGCAAGAACGAGCAAGGGGTAATTTCCATCCTTGCATCGGAAAGTATTCCTTCCGATTCGTGTGTGAGACACGGCGTGATATACAATATAGACGAAGCGGCAGGCAAGATCAAGAAACTTGTCAATCTGCTTGAAAACAAGACAGGCAAAAAAATAGGCAAAACTTATGTCTCGGTAGCCGGAAAATCGCTCCGCGCAATAGAACACAAGGAGACCAAACTTCTGGATGGAACAACGCCCATTACCTTTGCTTTGCTGGACAATCTGGAACAACAGGCAAAGTTAAACAAGCCCGAATTTTTCGCCAATTATAGCGTCCTTGCTCCGGAATATTATCTCAACGGGGAATATGAAGAAGACCCGATAGATAAAACCGGCTCTACCCTCGAAGTCCGCTATCGTTTGGTTATCGGCCGTCCGAATATAAAAACCAACCTGACAAAAAGTGTTACGGATAAAGCCCGGATAGAAATTGCCGGATATATTGTAGGCCCTGTCGCGGCCGGCGCTTTGGTACTGGACGAGCACGACAGGCAGGCCGGATGCGCTTTGGTCGATTTCGGCGCGGGTACTACTACCCTGTCTGTTTACAAAGGCGGCTTGTTGCGTTTCATGTCTGTAATACCTTTCGGCGGGCGCACTATAACCAAGGATGTACAGGCGCTTGGATTTGTCTTCGATTCGGCCGAGACTTACAAGATCCGTTATGGCAAACTGGGCAAAGACAAGAACAAAGCTGTCGCGGACGCTTCTGCCGATGTGGATCTGAGGGAGTTAAACAAGGTTATACAACTTCGTCAAGACGAGATTATACTGAATGTTATCAACCAGATAAAACTTTCGGGATACGCCGACCGCTTAGACGCCGGGATTATCATGATTGGCGGGGCGTCTCAAATGACCGGATTGGTCGATCACCTTGCCGAAAAATCGCAACTCCCTGTAAAGCGCGCCGTGGCAAAACGCCTGTATATCAACAATGCAGCCGAACTGCTCCAGAATCCGCTTTATACGCAGGTATTGAGTTTATTGCTTTTTGCAAATGAAAATTGCGAAAAGAAAGAAGTCATTGCGCCTGAAGCGGAACCCGCAACCGTTCCCCAGCCCCGGACAGAGATAAAACCGGAAGAAAAGGAACCGAAGAAAAATGAAAATCAAAAGAAGCAAAAGGGCGGAAAGCAAACAACTCTGCTTGGGTTCTTCGAAAAGATCCAGAATTTCGGCGGAACAATGTTCAATGATGAAGAATGATCAGTTACAGTAAAATATTATAAATACTAACAGCCGGCAGCTGAGAAACAAACAAGCTCTAAAATATGGATGATAAAATACTGGATTTCCAGTTTCCCAAAAAGACTCAGACAATCATAAAGGTGATTGGCGTAGGAGGCGGCGGCGGTAATGCCGTAAATCACATGTATAACGAAGGTATACACGATGTGTCGTTTGCATTATGCAACACGGATAATCAGGCCCTTGACAAATCTCCGGTCGAGACTCGCGTCCAGCTTGGACGAAAGACGACCGAAGGCCTTGGGGCGGGAAACGATCCCGAAAAGGCGAGAGTTGCCGCCGAAGAAAGCAGGGAAGACCTGGAAAGGCTACTCAACGACAGTACCCGGATGGCTTTTATCACAGCCGGTATGGGAGGAGGCACCGGCACGGGAGCCGCTCCTGTGGTGGCGCGCATCGCCAAAGAAATGGGAATACTTACGGTAGGGATTGTAACCATTCCTTTTGTGTTTGAAGGCCGCAAAAAGATCATACAGGCTCTGCGGGGTGTGGAAAATATAGCCAGGAATGTGGACGCCCTGCTTGTTATCAACAATGAACGGCTGATAGACATTTATGCCGACCTTACTATTCCGAATGCTTTTGCAAAAGCTGACGACACGCTAACTATCGCGGCAAAAGGCATTGCGGAGATCATAACGGTACACGGGCATATCAATCTGGACTTTGCCGATGTGAAAACAACGCTCAAAGATGGCGGAGTAGCCATTATGAGTAGCGGATACGGTGAAGGTGAAAGCCGTGTCGAAGACGCGATTGTAAGCGCTCTGCATTCGCCGCTGTTGAACAACAACGACGTATTTGACGCGAAGAAGATATTGTTCAATATCTATTCCAGCGAGGAGGCCCCGCTTATTGTAGAAGAAATGGAAGCCGTGGCTAACTTTATGAAACGATTCAGCCCGGAAATAGAAGTTATCTGGGGTACAGCCACCGAAAAAGAACTGGGAGAGAAAGTGAAAATCACGCTTCTTGCCTCGGGATTCGGTATGTCCAGCATTCCGGGTATAGAAGAACATTACCGCGAATTATCGGAAGAGGAAGAGTTGCTGGAAGAAGAGCGTATCAGACAGGAAGAGGATGAAAAGCGCCGGATCAATGAAATGATAGAGAAACATTATGGCAAAGACAGCGTGCAGACAATGGCTGTGAGGTCGTCTTTTTTCAGTCCGAAGCCAATAGTCCTGTCTACCGAAGAACTGGATAACGACAGGATTGTGGACGCATTGGAAAACACCCCTGTGTTTAAACGTGACGATAAATTCAATCCGGGCGAGTACAAACCTGAAACGAAGAAACCGGGCGAACTGTTTTAGTAAAGCAAATATTATAAAATTATATAACCATGAATTTATTTGACCAGGTTAGCGAAGGCATCAAAGACGCGATGCGCGCAAAAGACAAAATCAGGCTGGAAGCATTGCGCGGAATGAAAAAAGAGTTTCTGGAAGCCAAGACAGCCAAAGGAGCCGGTGATGAACTTTCCGACGAAACGGCTATCCGGATACTCCAGAAAATGGCAAAACAACGCCGCGACAGCGCCGCCATCTATGCAACGCAAAACCGTGCCGACCTTGCCGAAAATGAACTGGCAGAGCTGGCTGTTATCGAAACATATCTGCCTGAACAGCTATCGCAGGACGAGTTGGATTCTAAAATCAGCGAAATTATAGCTCAGGTTGGTGCAAGTTCCCCTGCCGATACGGGTAAAGTGATGGGCGTCGCAACAAAAGCGCTGGCCGGGCTTGCCGCGGGTAAAGCGATTGCGGAAACTGTAAAGAAATTGCTGGGCAAGTAAAAAGACGGACGGTATTTCAAAAAAAACGCCGTTAAAAATATTTTTGTCCGTAGGGCATCCATACCAATAGAAAAAATGTGTCCTGCATAAAACCCGAATCTCGTGAAGGCAAGCCGTCAGGTTAAGGCTGAAAGCTTTAGCCTTAACCTGACGGCTATGCCCGCATGGGAGCGCTATATATCGCACCGGAATATGCGTTGTTGATTTTCTTAATATACAACAATTTACGTGCCAATTATCCTTTTTACAATTTTAAAAGATTCCGAATTTTCAAAAGAAGTATCATTATGATATTCAATTATCCTTTTCCTTTCAAAAATCAGATAATCTCTTTCGATATAATCAGAATGATAAAATTTATTTTCTCGAACATTTATCAATGAATAGGGAATAAACATTGTGTGTTGCGGATTTGTCTTGTAAAATTGCAAATAATTTTCAAAACGTCTTGTGTCGTGCTGCTTTGATTCAAACTGTTTGCCACAGGCACATTGACAGAGAAAAACAACTTTATTCCCGCACTTATCGGCAAATGACAGCCAACCGACAATATCAAGTCCCCGTTCTTGTGTATTTCTTTCCGATACTTGATTTAATTCATAATCATTGATCAGCAAGTCCAATTCATTTGCTAATTGTTTGATTTTCGCGACAGCATTTCCGTTATATGCAGTATTTTCTCCAAATTCTTTAATGATAGCGTTTTCGGGCAAGAATTTTTTCAAAACAACATAAGAAATTTTCTCGAAATCAGTCGTTATATCTACTTGGAATGGATTAAAAATATTGAGTTTGGAAGAAACAAGCAGGGATAAATATAATTTATTTTTGAAAGTCAAGTTTTGTTTGAGTATTAAAATCTCATTGTTTTGATATTGAAACGGATAATCTATTTTGTATAAATTTATTCGTTCTTCGATCATTCCAAATATTCTATCTAAAAAAGCCTCGTCAAGATCTTTTTTTTCAGCATTTTCATAGTATTTTTCGCCAAAAAAACGGTCTTGAATATCACCAAAAGTAACGCCATCCTGTTTTTCAAACAACGCTATTAATTCTACAAAATCAGCATAATAATTTAATTCGAATTCTGTATAATCAGGCTTGTCGATATTATTCAAATTTTGAACGCATCTAGCAAATTTATCCTCAAAAGTCATCTCCATCCTGTTCAAGTTTAGATTTGAATTCATTAATATTTTTTGCAATTCTACTGATGGTTTTTAAGTCATTATAGACCGAGTTGTAAAAAGAATTGACTTTGGGCATAATGGAATGCGCTTGTTCTATTGCCTTTAATGCATCTTTAACTTTATTTTCAAATTGGGAATCTATATCATTTGTAAGTTCGTATGCTTCATAAATACTTGTTCCTTTTTCAAAAGCAGATAATGCCGCGGGATTTCCTATGACAGCATTTAATAACTTTAGTCCTTCACTATCTCCCGACACTCTTGACTGTCCTTCCGATTTGGCAAACCACCAATGCGCTATTTTCTTAAGATTGTCTACCTCTACATTTTCTGTCGGATTTTCCGAATTTATGTCAATATTTATAAAGTTGCATATATTGTCTTTATTTAGTCCGTCTGTAAAATAATTCAAGGAAAAATTTGTGTCGCTTAATCCATCTATTTTGAAAAAGGCCTCATCTTCAACAATTTTATACAACTCAAAACCAATTAACAAGCGTTTCACATACGCAGAACTGCTTCCTATAACTTTTGCGATTTCACGTGAAGAAGTCAAAAAAGAATTATTTTTGAAATTCTCGCTATTGCGTAATTCAAACAAGTATCTCGCTTTTTCAAGCAAACGCCATGATTTTTTTCCTGTGATATGGATAAAACCTAAATATTTGAGAATATCATTTCTGCTATTAAATTCAAGACAGGGTAAAACCTGCGGCTTATATTTTGCATTGTTTGCAATTTCTTTTGTGGCAATTTTCTTTACAGTCGCCAAATCCGGATTATCGAGAACTTTCACTGCCAATAATCGTCTATTGCCTTCTATTACGATAAACTTCCCTTTTTCGTTTTCGTCAGGTGCAACCAATAATAACTCGCCCGCAAAAAAGTCATTTTCACCGATTGCCGACATCAATTCCAATGTTGACGCTTCTAACAGCATATATTCTACAACTGTTTTTTCATCTTTCCCTTGCTTGGATCTTGGTAAACGCGGATTATACAGATCCAATTTTAAATCCGTTATGGGTATTCTCTTAAAATACTGATTATCTTTCATATATTCTTAATTCTAAAATGAATATTTTTTCTATGAATTGCTAAATCATCTAACGCAAGACAAAGTTCTTCCGCATACACGCACACTTATTCCATCATCTTCAACAATTATCTTTCTTATAATTAACAGGGTGTACTTCCTCCGATTTTGCATAATCAATATCAACCCGAATATTTTTTGCTTTTGCTTGCAACAAACTATTTATCAATTCACAAAACGTAGCAAAAGTACTTGTATGGTTAGCAAAGGTACAACCTTTTTCCGGATTAATACAATATCGTTTAGTCGGGTCAGCAATTCAGGGATTAAAAAATAATTGTTCAGTATCAATAACCACCCTGACCCGGGTCAACAGGGCATCGGCTTTCATAATTATACGAAAGCAGGGAGCAGGTATATATCGTTCTTG
>JAISSD010000285.1 GCA_031273295.1 Prevotella sp. | reverse complement strand
TTGAAAGAATTTTTTAAACGCAAAGGGCGCAGATAACAAGGGGGCATTGCCCCCTTGTCTGTTGTCGTGACAGTCTTTTTATCGATATTATCGAACAGAGATTTGACTAGTCGATTTTGGCTCCGCCGATTTTCAATTCAATATTGAAAGTTATATGGAAAAGAAAACTTCACAATACCCGGAATGGGTAACCAGTCACCGTAAACCCGGTACCGAAATCCGTAAATTCAAAGACCGGTATTATGTTTATGCAGTAAAAGGGTTTTATGACAAAGAGAAAAAGAAAAGCAGAAAGAAGACAGTTGGTTTTCCGGGTACTGTCAGCGAATCAGAGGGGTTTGTCGAAGCCAAAACAAAGAGAGTTCCCCGTAGTTATAAAAGTGTTGATGTCAAAAATATTTCCACCAGGGGAATACGGACTTGGCGCATTTATATGTTCTTGTTCAGATATAATCGAACCGTTGAAAACGTATTTTCCCCGGCAGCGGGAATGGATGCTTGTAGCGTTGTATTGCCGGTTACTGCATACTTCTCCGTTAAAGAATATGGGTTATTATTACAAGAAAAGTTATCTCGGCGAAGAACTGGATGTATCGGTAACTCCCTCGTCGGTGAGCCGCATGCTCAAAGATATTGGCGTAAACAGAATCCCCATGACGGATTACATGAACAAACTATCCGGAAGTAAAAAGCAGAATATGATGCTTGTGGATGCCACTTCCATAATATCCTATTCTGAAAACCTGTCCAGAGTTAACATCGGCTTCGGCAAACCCTGTCTTCTCCAATGTTTCACGGGATATACCCAAGCGTTCAAATTGCGCCCAATCTACACGGCTTGCGTCGATGGCGTTGTTTGTGGCTTGCGTTTGAGATTGCGGCTGTGTTTGTGTTTGACTCTGTTGCTGTTCCTTCAAAAACGCCTCGGTTCTACGCGGTGCATATCTAGAAACTCCTTGTTCTCCGGTTTGTTGGGATTTTTGAATGCCTTCTGCAATTTTTGTACGATTTTCTGAAACTTCGCTGCCCTTTGACAATATATTCCTGTATCTTTTCCCTACTTTTGTTGAAGATTTCAATGCTTTGCTTTTGTCCGAAGAACGTTTTGTAAGGAAGCAGGGAGAACTGTTGAATGTGGAGATGCGTATTTTCGCACTTATTCGCATGGGAATTACAGATAGCTTGAAGATAGCCCGATTCTTGAGGTATTCAAGCAATACTATCTACAACTATCGTGCAAAAATAAAAAACAAATCATCCATTTCACGTGAGGAGTTTGAAAAAAACGATTATGGAAACAGGCTCTTTCAACAAATAAGGAAAGTGGCTTTGCCAATGCACAGGGCGAACGGATTTATATCGGAAAAGACGATAAAGATTTATTAATGACAAGCAGATAGCATATTATGGAAAGAAAATTAATGTTGGAACTCATAAAGTGGAAAAGCAGAAGTGGCAGAAAACCACTCTTGCTCGAAGGGGCGCGGCAAGTAGGAAAAACTTGGCTGCTCAAAGAGTTTGGGAAACGCTGTTTCAAAAATGTGGCATACATAAATTTTCAAAATCCGAGTCAGGAGTTGACGGACTTGTTTAACGGTTCCATTGAGCCTAAACGCATTGTGGGAATGCTTGAGTTAATGCTGGATATGAAAATTTCGGCTGATGATACGCTACTCATTTTTGATGAGGAGCAAGAAGTGCCGCGTGCATTGACTTCACTCAAATATTTTTGCGAAGATGCACCCGAATATCATATTGCTGCTGCCGGAAGTCTACTTGGGATATTCCTTCACAAAAGCACTTCGTTTCCCGTTGGTAAAATCGATACGATGAAACTTGAATCGCTTGATTTTGAAGAATATTTGTGGGCAAACGGTCGAGAAAAAATTGTTGATTATTTGAAAGAGAATTTGTTTGACAATCATTTCAAAGAGATTCTATACGACCTTTTCAAATACTATATTTTCACAGGTGGAATGCCTGCCGTTGTCGCCGATTGGATTGAAAATCACGACTTTGACAATGTAAAACGGATTCAAAAGGAAATAATCGGAAACTATCGCACCGATTTCAGTAAACATACCGACAATACCACAGCTATTCGTATTCGTCAGGTATTTGAAAGTTTACCGGCACAATTTGCCAAGAAAAACGACAAGTTTCTTTATGGAACAGTAAAACAGGGAGCGAGAGCAAGGGAATATGAACTCGCTATTGAATGGTTGATTGATGCCGGTATTGTACGCCGCGTAAACAATGTGAAAGTGGGCAACAAAATTCCGCTAAAAGCATACGCCGAAACAGCTGCGTTTAAACTCTATTTTGTTGATATTGGATTGTTTCGCTATCTTGCCGACATCCCGCTCGAAGTAATTCATAGCAAAGAGGCAATTTTCGATGAATTTAACGGGTTGCTCACCGAACAGTTTGTATTGCAGCAATTAGCGAAATATAATTTGTTTTTTTGGACAAGCGATAGAATTGGCGAGGTTGACTATGTAATGCAATATCAAGCGGATATAATTCCAATTGAAGTAAAAAGCGGGACAAATGTAAAGGCAAAAAGTTTAAAAATGTTCAGGGAGAACTACTCGCCAAAAGTCAGTGTACGCTTTTCACTAAAAGATACGAAATTAGATGATGATTTGCTGAATGTTTCGCTGTTTCATAGCCCTGTTTTTGATTTGTTATTAGATTATTCTTTCAATAAATGTGTAAAATAGAGTATTTATTCGTGTCTAAAATGTGTAAAACAGTAAATACATTCATGTCTAAAATGTGTAAAACAATTTTATTGTGCTATATATCAAAATAATTATGCCTTTACAACAAAACACAGAATACAACCCGGAATAGGCTCTTTATATCCCAACCTGATAGGAAATGAATCGGCTCGCGGCACGGAATATCAGGCTTTTGGCGGAAGCAAACCGAATCATGTTACCTTACTTCCATTTACCCGCCTGATAGGTGGTACGATGGATTACACACCCTAGGTACAACCTACGGACAGAACGCTACCCTCTCCGAAAAGTCCCTACGGGACGATGCTTTTATGCCTGCGACAATCTGAATTGAATTGAAAATCGACGCAGTCAAACGTCAGTTCGACCATTGAACGGGGCGTTAAATAACAGGAAAGGATTGTCTCTACAGAAACAATCCTTTCCTGTTAATGGCTTAAAATATTTTTATCCCTGCAATGCCGAAGCTCCGCCGATAATGTCCAGCAACTGATTGGTTACAGCCTGCTGGCGCGACTTGTTGTACTGGATTATCAGATCCTGAACAAGTTCGTCCGCATTATCCGAAGCTATCTGCATAGCCATTGTACGGGCGGCATGTTCCGAAGCATTGGCGTCCAGCGCTGCCGCATACAGGCGCGAGTACAAAACCGCGGGAATGAGTTTTTCCAATATCTCCTCTTTCGAAGGTTCAAGGATGTAGCCGGTCTGGACATTATTCTTGTCCGCGTTTTCACCTGTCTGCGCATGCTTCAGGTCAAAAGGAAGGAAAAGTCTGTTTTCCAGTTTCTGGGAACCTGTGGAAATAAAATGGTGATATATCAGCGCCACTTCATCTATTTCCTTGTTGATATACTTGTTTATCAAATCTTTCGCCAGATCCTGCGCCATCTGGTATGAAGGCTTGTCCGCCATTCCCCTGTAATCTCCCTGAGAGGCCAAGCCCTGTTTTTTCACGGCGTCGGCTATTTTTTTACCCACAGGATATATAAGCACATTGTCTTCATTCAGAGTTTTATACCTGTTGCAGGAAGCATTAAACTCTTTTATAACATTGGCGTTGTAGGCTCCGCACAATGACGAATTGGACGCGAAAGCCACTATCGCAACTCTTTTTACTTCCCTTGTCCGGGTAAAGGGCGAATCGTAACCCGTATCCGAAGAAAGCAGATTAGTCAGAATGGCGTCCAACTTTGTCTGATATGGCAAAAAGTTGCTGATTGCGGTCTGAGCCTTGTGAAGTTTGGACGAAGCTATCATCTTCATCGCGGAAGTAATCTTCTTTGTGCTTTTTACCGAAGCAATCCTCGTTTTTATTTCTTTAAGAGATGCCATAATTCAATCATTTTCTGTATTGTGCGGCTATGTCTTTCGCAACCTGCTTGATTATATTCTCTATATCAGCGTTGATTATGCCTTTTTTCAGCTGGTCGAATACATCGGCCTGGTATTGCATTTCCAATGTTCTTAGAAATTCCGTTTCAAACTCATGCACTTTATCTTCAGGCACATGCCGCAACAGCCCGTTTGTACCGCAATACAATACCGCAATCTGCCTTTCCACAGGCATAGGCGCATACTGCGGTTGAATAAGCAGCCGGGTATTTTTCTTGCCTTTGTCGATAGTCATCGCCGTAACTGCATCCAAATCACCGCCAAATTGGGTAAATGCTTCCAGTTCACGGTATTGGGCCTGGTCTATCTTCAATGTTCCGGCAACTTTTTTCATTGCTTTCACCTGAGCCGAACCACCTACGCGCGAAACCGAAATACCCACGTTGATAGCCGGACGCAAACCCGAATTGAACAAATCCACATCAAGGAATATCTGGCCGTCGGTAATAGATATCACATTTGTGGGGATATACGCCGACACGTCCCCCGCCTGGGTTTCGATAACAGGCAATGCGGTAAGCGAACCTCCCGCCTTTACTCGACCTTTGAGGCTTTCCGGCAAGTCGTTCATCTGTTCGGCGATTTCCTGCTGGCTGATGATCTTTGCGGCGCGTTCAAGCAAGCGCGAGTGCAGGTAAAACACATCGCCCGGATAAGCTTCACGGCCCGGAGGACGGCGAAGAATCAGGGACACCTCGCGGTAGGCCACTGCCTGTTTAGACAGATCGTCATAAACCACAAGGGCATGGCGGCCTGTATCGCGGAAAAATTCTCCAATGGCAGCTCCGGCAAATGCGCCGAAATACTGCAATGCGGCAGGCTCGGCTGCTGTGGCGGAAACCACAACGGTATATTTCATCGCGCCTTTTTCACGGAGAGTATCGACTATATTGGCTACGGTAGAGGCTTTTTGCCCGATAGCCACGTAGATGCAATATACCGGGTCTCCGGCTTCGTAGTTCGACTTCTGGTTGATTATCGTATCTATGGCGATGGCTGTTTTTCCGGTTTGGCGGTCGCCGATGACAAGCTCGCGCTGGCCTCTGCCTATCGGAATCATGGCGTCTACAGCTTTCAGGCCTGTTTGCAGAGGCTGCGTAACAGGCTGACGATAGATCACCCCCGGGGCTTTACGCTCCAAAGGCATTTCGAGTAGTTCGCCTGTAATAGGGCCTTTGCCGTCCAACGGTTGGCCAAGCGGAGAGATAACACGTCCAAGCATCCCTTCACCCACATTGATGGAGGCGATTCTCTTTGTACGTTTTACCGTAAATCCTTCTTTGATCTGATCGGACGGGCCAAGTAATACGGCTCCCACATTGTCTTCTTCGAGGTTCATCACAACAGCCATAATGCCGTTGTCGAATTCGAGAAGCTCGTTGGCTTCCGCATTTTTAAGCCCATATATGCGAACAACGCCGTCTCCTACTTCAAGGACAGCGCCTACCTCGTCGAATTGCACGCGGTTGCTAATGTTCTCAAGCTGCATTTTCAATACATCGGAGACTTCGCTTGCTTTTATATTTTCAGACATATTTTTTAGTTACGGGTTACAAGTTTTTAATTTGAAAATTAACATGCTAGCAAATCTGAAAATGTAGTTAACAAATCTGCTAAGTTACGCATTGCACATTGGTTTATAGCATCTTGCTGTTTTCGGCGGCAAACTGTTGTTTGATCCGGTTCAGCTGGGTCTTGACGCTGGCGTCGAGCCGGTATGTATCGATATAAAGGATAAATCCCCCATCGATACCGGGGTCTACGCTTGTCTCGAAATCAAGGGTTCCGGGTTTGACTGTTTGCGACAAAACCTTCATCTTTTCTATAACGGCGCTGTCTACAGGCGTGGCTGTCACCAGCTTTCCCGTATTGATGCGTTTCGACTCGCAATACAAGTCCGCATAGACCAACGCTATATTCCGAAGATATACTTCCCTTTTATTTTTCACGACAAGGTTGATAAACCGGATAAATACATCGCCGCCTTTGCCTCCTGCGGCAACCCTGATCAGCGTCAGCTTGTCGTCAGCGCTTAATGTAGGATTATCCATTGCCATACGCAATCCCGGCTCGGCCGCAAACGCGGCTGCGAGCGTCTTCATCTCCGAAAAGACAGCGTTTTCGGATTTATTGTCTATGGCAAACCGCAACAACGCTTTGGCATATCGCTTAGAGATCATCCCTTCATTCATAACAGTTAAGATTTGGATACCATAGCTTCGTCAACCAGGCGATCAATCATTGACATTTGCGTCTTGGGGTCCTTCAGCGATTCTCGAAGAACTTTTTCGGCGACATCGACGGACAGGTCGGCTACCTGACGGCGTATGTCGCGGATAGCCTGCTCTTTTTCCGCTTGTATCTGCTTTCTTGTTTCTTCCAGTTCCTTTGCCCCTGCGGCTTTAGCTTGTTCGCGCGCTTCATTTACAATACGATCGCGCGTGTTGGCGGCGTCTTTCAAGATTTTCGCCTGCTCCGCTTTGGCCGTATTGAGAAGTTCGTCGCTTTTTTCCTTTATTCTGGCCAACTGCTCGTTCGCCTTGTGGGCTGCATCCAGCGAGTCCTGTATATAGTTTTTACGTTCATCCACCATTTTGGTAATCACGGGAAAACCGAATTTGGCCAGGATGAAGAAAACGATACCGAACGAAAGAAGCATCCAAAAGAGAAGCCCGGATTCAGGTAACAGTAAATTCATAATTTATTTATTTGAGAATGAATCCGCATACTACAACCGCAAACAGGGCAACCCCTTCTACCAGCGCAGCCGCGATGATCATAGATGTACGGATATCGCTTGCCGCGTCGGGCTGACGGGCGATTCCCTCCATTGCGGAACTACCGATCTTACCGATACCGATACCTGCTCCGATTACAGCCAATCCTGCACCCAGCGCGGCGCCAAAACCCGTTAAGCTTGCAGCTTCCGCCGCTTGTAATAAAGTTGATAGTAACATAATCTTTTAGTTTTAAATTATTTAATTGTTTTATTTTAGTTACGGATCACAAGTTTTTTGTTTTCTGGAATTTCAGTATACTAAAAGCCGGCGGTTAATAGCTGAAAAAATTTTCACCCCGGCATATTTTTTAATGTTTTTCTTCCGCGTGACGGTGCGGTTCTACTTGTGCCAGCCCGATAAATACAGCCGATAACATAGTGAACACATATGCCTGAATGTATGCGACCAGAATCTCCACCAGACTGATAAAAATTGTCAGCAATACGGATACGACAGTCATCGAGCTATTGATCACAGTCCCCAAATTGACAGTAACAAATATCAGGCACGTCAATCCCAACACGATGGAGTGGCCTGCCAGGATATTGGCGAAAAGACGGATCATCAGGGCGAAAGGCTTCGTAAACATCCCAACCAACTCTATCGGTATCATCAGTGGTTTAAGCCATGATGGCACATAGGGGTTAAAAATTTCTTTCCAGTACTCGCGCGTACCTGTGAAATTAACAACCAGAAATGTAGCCAGCGCCAGTACGAGCGTGATTGCGATATTACCCGTCACATTCGCTCCTCCGGGAAATACAGGGAGCAGCCCCATGATATTGTTGAAGAAGATGAAGAAGAACACCGTGAGCAGATAAGGCGAAAACTTCCTGTAATTTTTGCCCGCGCAGGGTTTGATAATATCATCCTGAACGCTCATTATAAACATTTCCATGAACCCGGCAAAACCGTCAGGGGCTTTGTGTTCGCCGCTTTTTTCTTGCTTCCTGTACCGGTTGGCAATACTCATGACAATGACAAGCAGCAACGCGGAACTTATTATCAAACCGGTTGCATTCTTTGTAAGTGAAAAATCCAGTGGACGGATCTCTTCTCCGGATGCATTTTTTTCTACTATCTTGCCTTTATATTCACCGTCATGCGCAATATAAAAACCCTCGTACGCGTCATGTCCGTGATGGAATTTGGTTGACATGAATACGTGCCACCCGCTTGTTTTCCCTTTCACAATGACCGGCAAAGGTATGGTCAGATGAAAATCGCCGAAAGTAGCCATATGCCATTCATAGGAGTCGGCAAGGTGATCCAGAATTAATTCTTTCACATTAAGCTCGCCTTCTCCCTGTTCCGCATTGGCGCGCGCATCTTTTGCCGCTAAAGGCTGTATGCCTGTGGCTGCGGACAGAAAGACTGCGATCATAACATATTTCAAATAGCGCTTCATATACTATTGTTGTTTTTTCTTTATCCGTTTTTCTATCTTCATGAACAGGAAAGCTTCAAAAGCCAGAAACAGGAGGTAAAAAATTATAAAAACAAGAATGAAACTCTTTATATTTTCTTTTACTGCCAGCGTATATGCCCCTATAAAAATAATGGAAGCAAATATCTTTATCACCTTTGTCAGCATATATGTGTTCAGCATCTGTCGCGAAGCCGCTTTCCGGCTTGCCGATTCCACATAAAGGAGAATAAAGGATTCCAGCGCCAGAAAAAAGAGCAAAATACCTTCGTACCAGCCGGGATAATATCGAGGAAACCGATAGTACAGCAAAGCGCCGGCCATAGCTCCTGCAACCAACCCGAATGCCAGTAATGAAGTGATTAATTTGGCTTTAAAAAAGTCCATTCTTTATGTTATACAAATTGTTACAACCCCGTTGTTCACTTCGGCTATACCGCCATTTACTTCCACTGTCTTTTCCGCATCGCCGTCCGTATAAATGATTGCGCCTTCTTTCAGCGGTGAAATCAGCGGTGCATGATCGGGGTAAACCCCGAAACTGCCCGATATGCCGGGTATGATCACCGAAGCCACAGCGCCCGAAAACAGTTTCTTTTCGGCTGATATAATATTGAGTCGGAGTTCCCTTCTTTTCATATTTCAGTTACAAGTTACGGGTTACAAGCCTGTTACGCTGATAGACAGACAGTAAAACAGATTATTTTTATTCGGTGGCCTGAGCCAGTATTTTCTCGCCTTTTTCGATTGCATCCTCGATTGTTCCTACATTCAGAAACGCCTGTTCCGGCAGGTAGTCTACTTCTCCGTCCAATATTTGCCGGAACCCTTTTATCGTATCCTGAATATCCACAATTACGCCCGGCACTCCGGTAAACTGTTCGGCAACATTAAACGGCTGGGACAAGAAACGCTGTATGCGCCTCGCGCGGTTCACCGTTTGCCTGTCCTCGTCGGAAAGCTCTTCCATACCCAGAATGGCAATGATATCCTGCAGTTCCTTGTTGCGTTGAAGGATTTCTTTTACGCGCTGCGCCGTATCGTAATGTTCCTGTCCTACAACGATGGGGTCGAGGCTTCGCGATGTGGAACCCAGCGGGTCTACAGCCGGATAGATGCCCAGTTCCGTGATCTTGCGATCAAGAACCGTTGTGGCGTCCAAGTGAGAGAATGTTGTCGCCGGTGCAGGGTCGGTCAAGTCGTCGGCAGGCACATACACGGCCTGTACCGATGTAATGGAGCCGTTTTTGGTAGAAGTAATACGCTCCTGCATCATTCCCATCTCCGTAGCCAGCGTAGGCTGATACCCCACAGCCGAAGGCATACGCCCAAGCAATGCTGAAACTTCCGATCCGGCTTGCGTGAAACGGAATATATTATCAATAAATAAAAGAATATCTTTTGGCCCGTCCGATTTCGCATCACGGAACGATTCGGCTATAGTCAGTCCTGAAAGGGCTACGTCGGCACGCGCTCCCGGCGGTTCGTTCATCTGTCCGAACACAAGCGAAATCTGGGATTTAGCCAGTTCGTCGGCGTCTACCTTCGACAGGTCCCAGTGGCCTTCTGCCATGCTTTTTTCGAATTTCTCCCCGTAGCGGATAACTTTCGATTCTATCATTTCACGCAGCAGGTCGTTTCCTTCACGGGTACGTTCGCCTACTCCGGCAAACACCGAATAACCGTTATGCTTTTTAGCAATATTGTTGATCAGTTCCATGATCAATACGGTTTTGCCTACTCCGGCGCCGCCGAATAAACCCACTTTACCACCTTTGGCATACGGAGCAAGCAAGTCCACAACCTTGATTCCCGTGAAGAGGACTTCGCGGGTAGTTTGCAGTTCTTCAAACTTGGGCGGCTCCCGGTGTATAGGATTCCCTCCAGCCTTGTCTAATGCGATCATGCCATCGATGGCGTCGCCTACGACATTCATCAGGCGACCTTTCACCTGATCTCCGGCAGGCATCCTGATAGGCGATCCCAAAGGTATCACTGCCAGTCCGCGACTCAGCCCGTCGGTACTGTCCATGGCTACGGCGCGTACTGTGTCTTCGCCTATGTGTTGTTTAACTTCGAGAATCAAAGAACGGCCATCAAGCCTTTTAATTTCAAGGGCGTCGTTGATATTCGGCAAGTTTAACGCGGGATTGGGCGTGTCAAAAAACACGTCTACCACCGGTCCGATTATTTGAGATACATGCCCGATAATTTGTGACATAAGTTTTCTATTTTATTTATTTCCTGCTTCCGCCTGTTTGGAGATGTGTGCCATACAAATTTCAAAAAAATTAACAGAACAACTCCCGCCGCTTTTTATAAAAGTTTTATAATTAATTCTACTTTTAAAGAAGCGATAAAACCCGAAAGCCTTCCATGATAATTTATGACGCCGGACTCCTCCGTAAATGTTGTGACAAATATAAACAAATTAATTTTGAATAGCATTTTTGTCAATAAAAAAATAAGCCCGCCGGCTTTTTTTTATCCGGTTCGAAAGTTTTAAAGACCGTTATTGGATTTTAGTCAAAAAAGCGCTTTGGCTCTGAAACGGCTCGCTATTTGTCGAAAATTTTATCATTTAGTTCGCCGGACTTTTGGAAACAGTTTAAATTTTTCACGAATACCTTCTTTGGAACTGTTCTTGAATAACATGACGATTATCACATCGCATACATGTTTTACTTCATTTATTTTCAGTCTGTTTAGTCTGTTTTCTCCATTGCCAGGCTTCGGTAGCCTGCCATGATCGGCTTCACAAAAGAAAAAGACAGTTTGAAAACAGTCCTAAAAATTTGAACGGGCAAAAGGAACCGGGGCGTTTTTAATTTCGCACGGTAAAAACGACGGGTCGCTTCGCGCTGTTTTCTACTTTCAGCTTTCTGTTCTTTTTCGACTGCCTAACGGCGGTTTTTTAGAACCTCCCCGCTTTTATGCATTTTATGCGGGGAGGAAATAAATTAAATGAATAGGTTACGTTGCTCGCTACAATTCTTTAACACAACGGACGACGAAGCCGAGAGTCCGGTCGTAGTTGAAAGCAGGGATCACGTCGCCAATTGGGAAGTTCAAGTAGTACGCGTTCGAATTACCACCAGGTGAGGACGACCAGAGGGAGCCGTGGCAGCCTGCGTTGAGCAGCCCGCCGTTCTCACGGTACCCGCCAGCGGGAAAAAATGGTTGGTCCGCGGCGGCTAATTGAGACGCCGCGGAGCCTGCGGTCCAAATATGGCTGTACTGCTTGCGGCGTCCGGGGTGATTAGTACTGGATGTGACTATCCACTTACCGGTAGCATCATTGACGGTAGTAGTTAGACCACTACCAGAAAAGGTACCTGCCAAGGCATAATCTGTTGTAGCCGCTATTGCAGGACTGGCTGTAGTCGGCGAAGCAAATTCAGCGGCAGTAGGCATACGCCATCTTACACCCGGTGAACCCGGAGCCCTGCCCGTTTCAGTCAGATAACGGCAAATATCTCCAATCATCTTTTGATTGGCAACGCTTTTCCCTTTAACAGGAACATGTCCGCCAACAGAAGTATTGGCAGTAGCGGTAGCACCAGCATCCATGGTGAGATAAGCAAACTTTTGATCGGTTGCACCAGTCTGGCCTTCCGCATACGGAATGGCGGTCCAAGTGTAGGTGGAACCGACAGTAGTGTTAGTCCAAGTAGAGCTGGTCGGGTTGGTATGATTCCAATTGGGTACGTATACCCTGCAACTGGATCCCCATGACGTGCTGCCTTGCGACGTGTAACTTGGATCCAATCCATAAAGGCTACCCCATTTAAAAAATACACCCTGGTAAGCCTCGTTGGTGCGGTTATTCGTATCGTCGAAAGTCAGCCGACTTCCATCCCAATAAATATTACTGCCTGCCCAACCGCCGTGACTTGATGGCAGATACTGGCCTGAGGTTGCAGGTACGCTAATTGTCTTGGTTACCGGATCAAACTCGCCGGTAGGACTGAAGAAAGTAAAAGTGGCTTCCGTTTTAGCGTAGTACGTACTGGCAAGTGGAGTAAAAGTAAAAGAGGTTGTCGAAGAGGTTCCTTTAGCCAGAAAGGTTCGAATGATCCCGTGAGAATCAGAAACATTGACGCACCAGTCATAAGACGATGTAACCGTCCAGGCTTTTGAAGAGCCTAAGCCCGAAGAATACGTCGGATCAGTAACCGGTATACCTGTTACCTCAAAACCGACTTTATTGGTCTGGACGACCGTTACTTCTTTTGTCAACAGGCCCGAAGTGATGACAATTTTGGCGCTACGCTCCCCGCCGGAACTGTTGGCGGATACATTGAAAGTCAATTCGCCGAATGCGGCCACATTATCACCGGCGCCGGTGACGCCCGTCAACCAGTCAATATTGTTGGTAGGGGTAACAGGATTTATCTCAACACTGTATTTTCCAAATGTGGCGGATATTTTCAGGCTGTTGCCCGATTTGCTGTCCTTGTCGAAGGTATAGGAATCCTGACTTACCCCCAGAGCATACTGTCCGTTATAGTCATAGGAAGTAAGGGCTTCGTCTGTGGCGGACAGAGCGTAGGTCAGATTGACCGGCCTTGCAGCAGCGGCAAGGTCAGCGGAGGTATATCCCGGGCCTGCAACACCGGTGATGTTAAACCTGTAGCGGTGGTTGCGCAGAACAGACAGGAAAGTCTGGCCTGGATAATTGCCGCTGACAAAGTCGAGGCGGTAGTAGGTAACGGTACCTGATCCGTTGTACTTGCCTCCGATGACAAGACAAGGATTGTCTGACAGGGCGTCAGTCCCTGCTGCATGTTCGGCCATATATATGGCTCCGGTACACGAAAACTTGTTGGCGCTGAATCCGTCAGCCGTGCCATTGGATGACAGATAGGATGGTACCGGCGAATTATTGGTGCCCGGAGCAGGAGTCGGGATGGATGGCGCGGTAACCGTTGTTCCCGAATAGTTGCCGCTATGTGGAGCTATTGACCCTTTGTCAAGCGAGTTGTACAGATAAACCTCTTCAAGAGTGAAGGTAGAACCCAAACCCGCGGCGTTTTCCGTACCGTCAGTCACATTGTCCGGGAACTTGAGTCCCACATCAATTCTTGCCACACTGCGTATCAGGGAAATAGATGAAATGCTATTTGTACCGGCCAGAGAGACGGGAGAAGCAGTCATGCCCCACATCGGGAAAGGTGTGAAATTACTGCTGCCGGTCACATTCCACTTGCCAGAAGACGGGAATGTCATCTTCTCCCTCATAACTGTTTCCTTTGTGGGGCGACTGGCAGCAAAGCCGGTAGTGTCAACCGATACGTTGGCAACAACCATTACATAAGCGTCAGTAATGTTGCCCGCCGCCCGCAAGTCCACGTCGAATGTCTTGGTACTACCCGTGCCTATGATTTTTGACGGCTCGGTTACAGCTGCGTAACACAGGTATGTGTCGTCGTTGGCATCGGGCCCGTCCTTGAAGACCAGCACACCGACAGTTGATACATGGGTTTCGTCAACAGTACCCAAAGCGTAAGTAGATACCGGGGTAAGACCCGGAACAGTAATTTGCATGCGAATATAACCTTTCGGCACAGAAGGCAAAACATCGTCAGGCTGGAACTCGTCGTCCGTGTTCTTGCACGAACCGAAACACAGGAACACACCGATTATTAATCCATATAATACTACAAGTTTCATAGATATACAGTTTTTATATATAAAAAAATTAATTTCAAACCGTACCAGTGAAGAGAGTATCGTAAAAGCTCTGCAAAAGTATATATAATAAATGAAAGAAAAAAATAAAACGTTTTATTTTTTTAGGTAGGGCGATAAAACGCGCTAGTCTTTTGCGACGAAAGATTTGCAATCCGAAAGAGCGAGGGAACAAAAACATTATCGTCGCAGTACAGTGAAATCCCCTGCTGTAAAAAGAAAACGAAACGTATCCTGAAAAATTACGTTCCGTTTTTTATTGTCTCATTTTAGAGATGCTTGCTATTGATAATGCTCCGACTGAAGTTTTTTATTCATTGCGATGATATCACGATTCATTACTTCCTGCGGTGCTACTATTCTTTAACACAACGCACGGGGTCGCCGTCTGCACGAGCACCACTGCCGGGAACGGTCACGCTGTTACTGTAGAAGATCAAGGGGTACGAGTTCGTAGCATTATTGTACGGCGAGGAAGACCAGTACCAGCCTTGGGAGCCTACGGTGCGCAGTTGGCCGGTATCGTAGATACGGTCCCCGCCAGCGGGAAAAAATGGCTGGTCCGCGGTGGCTAATTGAGAAGCCGCGGAGCCTGCGGTCCAAATATGGCTGTACTGCTTGCGGCGTCCGGGGAAGGTGCTGGAATATGTGACCTTCCACTTACCGGTAGCATCGGTGCCAGTAGTTAGACTACCACTACTCAAAAAGGTACCTGCCAAGGCATAATCTGTTGTAGCCGGTATTGCAGGACTGGCCGTAGTCGGCGAAGCAAATTCAGCAGCAGTAGGCATACGCCATCTTGTTCCTGTTAACGATCCCGGAGCATCGCCTGTCTGGGTAAGATAACGGCAAATATCA
>JAISSD010000252.1 GCA_031273295.1 Prevotella sp. | reverse complement strand
TACCAGTCTCCACTTTCGCCGGCAGCCTGTGGACCAAAATGAACCCAAATACCAAACTTGGCTTCACGAAGCCATGCCGGTTCTCCCGGATAATTTTTCTCAATGGATTCCCATGTCGGTTCGAACGGTCCCGGTGCAACAGGCAAATTCTCCGGTTTCATTTCGGGAAAAGAATCTACGTCGTCCATGAGGACGCTATTTTCATCTTGTAGCGCGGGAATGTCAGGTATTGGCGGAAGTTGACAGGGCAAACAGGAAGATTTTTTAGTCTGTGCTACACAAGACAAAACGAAGATGCTCAATAATATCAAAATGGATGCAGCCAAGATGCGGATATTGTCTGCTGCTTTGTTTAATATTTTAATATTGTTCATTATGTTGTTTATTTTTTCCAAAGTCTGCTCATATCTTCCAGCGTTTTACCTTTGGTTTCCGGAACCAGTTTCCACACAAACAGGGCGGCAAGCACGCATACGGCGCCGTACAGGCCATAAGCCGCCATCGGACTGAAATCGTAGAGCGGCGGAAAGGTCGAGGATACAATGTAGTTGAAAATCCACTGGAACGCTACCGCAATAGCTATCGCCTTGCCGCGTATCGTATTCGGGAATATTTCGGATATCAATACCCAGCAAACAGGCCCCCACGACATCATGAAGAACGCGGCATAAACGATGATCGATATAACCGGAGGCAATCCTTTGATTCCGTAACTGTCGCACAATGCAACGGCAAACGCGCCGACTGCCATCCCAATCGAACCGATGACGAGCAGCGGTTTGCGTCCGAACTTATCCACCGTAACAATGGCGACAACCGTAAATGCAATGTTGACAACGCCCATAATAACGGTACTCGTCATTCCATCTACGCCTACGCTGTCGAATATGCGCGGCGAATAATACAGAACGGCGTTGATGCCGATAGCCTGCTGGAACACTGACAGAAGAATACCGGTAACAACAACAAAAACGCCGTAGGCAAACAGTTTTTCCGTCTTTTCCATGGAGGTGGATTCAATGTCCGTCAGAATTTCCCGGGCTTTGGCTGTTCCATTTACTTTGGTCAATACGGACAAGGCTTTTTTGTTTTGTCCAATCAGTACCAAATAGCGGGGCGTTCGAGGCACAAAGAACAGCAAAAAGCAGAATATCGCCGCCACAAAGGCTTCCGAACCGAACATATACCGCCAACCGGTAGCAATAGTCCACGGGTCGGAACCCGGATTGACAGAGAAAACGCCTTCGGCGCTTTTATCCAAAACAGGGTTGGCGTGTCCGCCCAATATCAGGTAATTGACAAAATACACGACCAGCATACCGAAGATAATGGCAAACTGGTTGCACGAAACCAGCGTTCCCCGAATGCTTGACGGAGCTATTTCGGCGATGTACATCGGTACGATGGCCGAAGCCAAACCTACGCCGATACCGCCCAATATGCGGTACAGATCGAATGCAACCAGCAGGCCGAATGTCGGAACGCCTTTGGTAAAGAACAAAAATTCGGGACAAAACGACCCCAAAGCCGACAGGAAGAACAATACGGAGGCGAAACGCAACGAATCGCGCCGTCCGAACCGCGAAGCGAAAAAGCCGGAGAGAAATCCGCCTATAACACAACCTATCAGGGCGCTGGCGGAAGTTAT
Source organism: Prevotella sp. (assembly GCA_031273295.1). Taxonomy (GTDB): domain Bacteria; phylum Bacteroidota; class Bacteroidia; order Bacteroidales; family Dysgonomonadaceae; genus Dysgonomonas. Next base: position 37,743 of record JAISSD010000252.1, on the reverse strand, counting down.
CCCGTGCAGGTATTTGGTGTATTCAAAATCGGCGGCTTGCAGAAAAAATCCTTCCAGCCCCTTTTCCGCACCCGATATGACAGCCGTATCGTATCCGAACAGCAAACCGCCCAAAGTAGCCACCAGGGTTATCGGAACGATATATCCCAAACTGTATTCTCTTTTATTTTTCATGATATCAATCGAAATATTTTTTTAAAATGTAAAGGCAGGAAAACGAATATTTACATTTCCCTCCCTTATTTGGAAGGGTGCATTTGACTGCGTCGAACCGACGTTTCAAATGCACCCCTCATAAATTAAACGTACATATTCAACAGGGCTTCGTAAAGCTCCTGCTTTCCGCTGATCTGCTTCGGTTCGCCCGCTTTTTTGGCATAAGCGACCAAATCTTCCAACGCAAGTTTGCCGTCTTCAAATTCTTTTCCTTTGCCGGAATCGAACGAAGCGTAACGGTCTTTAAACATCTTGCCGTAAGGCGATTCGTTCAGGAATGTTGCGGCGTTTTCCAAAGCGCGGGCCATTACGTCCATAGCGGCGATGTGAGCGATGAAGATGTCTTCCAAGTCGGTGGAATTGCGGCGCGTTTTCGCGTCGAAGTTCGTACCGCCGTTGCCCAATCCACCGTTGCGGATGATGTGTATGCAGGCCTGTATCAACTCAAACCGGTCGACAGGAAACTGGTCGGTATCCCATCCGTTCTGAACATCGCCGCGATTGGCGTCGATAGAGCCCAGCAAGCCGGCGTCTACTGCGCAGGCAAGCTCGTGTTCAAAGGTATGTCCGGCCAAGGTAGCGTGATTTACTTCGATATTGATTTTGAAATCCTTGTCCAATCCATAGTGGCGGAGGAATCCGATAACCGTTTCCACATCCACATCGTATTGATGTTTGGTCGGTTCCATTGGTTTCGGTTCAATCAGGAAAACGCCTTTGAAGCCTTTGGCCCGGGCATAATCGCGGGCTATCGTCAACATTCTTGCCAAATGCTCTTTTTCCCGTTTTTGGTCGGTATTCAACAGCGACATATAACCTTCGCGTCCTCCCCAAAATACATAATTGGCTCCGCCCAGTTCAATGGTTGCATCAATGGCGTTCTTGATTTGAACGGCGGCGCGAGCCACAACATTGAAATCGGGATTGGTAGCGGCTCCGTTCATGTAACGCGGGTGACTGAAAACGTTGGCTGTTCCCCACAACAAGCTGACGCCTGTTTCGGCTTGTTTTTGTTTCGCATACGCTACAATCGCTTTCAGATTGGCTTCGTATTCCTCGATGGTAGCCGCTTCGTCAATCAAATCCACGTCGTGGAAGCAATAGTATTCGATGCCGATCTTCTGCATAAACTCGAATCCGGCGTCCAATTTGGCTTTTGCCTTGTCCAACGGGGTTGCGCCTTCGTTCCATGCGAAAGTTTTTGTACCCGGCCCGAACGGGTCGCCGCCTTCGGCGCACAAAGTGTGCCACCAAGCCATCGAAAATTTCAACCAGTCTTTCATTTTCTTTCCGTTGATCACCTTTTCGGGGTCGTAGTAGCGGAAAGCCAGCGGGTTCTTGCTTTCTTTTCCTTCAAATTTGATTTTCCCGACGCCGGGAAAAAATTCTTTTGTCGCCATGCCAGTTTTAATTTTAGTTTTAATTTTAATTTTGAAATGCGAGTAATTTATACTGTTTAAACTTCTAATTATCAAGATGAGTTTTCCAGCGTTCGTAAGCGTCCCCATACTGCGTTCCGGTTTTCGGATCGGGGTCGATGACCGCGAGTTTTTCGAGGCTTGCAAACGCTTCTTTATTGTTTTTGTAAATGCCTGCGCCGATACCTGCGCCTTTGGCTGCGCCTGCCGCGCCGTCCGTATCGTACAGTTCGATGGTAGCGCCGCTGATACCTGCCAAAGTTTGACGAAAAACCGGACTCAAAAACATATTGGCATTGCCTGCGCGGATAATATGAATGTCTATTCCCATCTCCGCCATGATTTCCATGCCGTAGCGGAACGAAAACACGATTCCTTCCTGTGCGGCGCGGATAATATCAGACTGATTGTGAATATTAAAATTGACGCCATGAACCGAACAGCCGGTTTCCCTGTTTTCCAAAATACGTTCCGCGCCGTTTCCGAACGGAATAATAGAAAGTCCTTTACTGCCAATCGGAGACCGGGAAGCCAGATTGTTCATGTCGTTGTACGAAACGCCGGCAGATACAACATTGCGTTTAATCCACGAGTTGAGAATGCCTGTGCCATTGATGCACAACAGCACGCCCAAACGAGTGTCTTTCTCCGTATGATTGACATGCGCAAATGTATTCACACGCGACAAAGGGTCGTGGTTGACCTGTCCCAATACGCCGTAAACCACGCCTGAAGTTCCTGCGGTAGATGCTATTTCGCCCGGATTGAACACATTCAATGAAAGCGCGTTGTTGGGCTGGTCGCCTGCACGATAGCAAACCGGAACGCCTTCCCTCAAACCCAATTCTCTTGCCGCCCCGGCGGATACGCCGCCCTGTATGCCAAAAGCCGGTTTGATTTCGGGAATGAAACTTTGCTCAAAACCGAAATATTTCATCACGTCTTCCGAAATGCGGTTTTCTTTGAAATCCCAGAAGACGCCTTCGGAAAGTCCCTCAACGGTGGTAACAATATCGTTTGTCAAACGCATGCCAATGTAATCGCCCGGCAACATCAGCTTGTCGGTTCTTTCGTAAATGCATGGCTCGTTTTCCTTTACCCAAGCCAGCTTAGAGGCGGTAAAATTGCCCGGAGAATTAAGCAGGCGCGACAAACATTTTTCCTTGCCGATTGCCTCGAACGCTTTTTCCCCGTAGGGAACGGCGCGGCTGTCGCACCAGATGATCGCCGGACGGAGGACGTTCTTCCTTTTATCCACCAAAACCAAACCGTGCATCTGCCACGAAATACCAATGGCTTTGATCTCTTCAGCGTTTACGCCCGACTGTTTCATAACCGATTTGTGCGCATGTTTCAGGTTGATCCACCACGATTCAGGATCCTGTTCCGCCCAGCCCGGCTTTTTTGCAATGATCTGCATTTCTACTTTCGGAGAAAAATCCGATGCGATGACTTTACCCGATTCCGCTTCCACCAAACAGGCTTTGACAGAAGAACTACCTATATCATACCCTAACAGATACATACTTTACATTCATTTTAATTTGCTTCCATTCATTATACTCCGCTAAATGCACTGAATCCGCCATCAACCGGCAAAACCGCGCCTGTGATGAAACTTGCCGCGTCGCTGCAAAGGAACTGCACCGCGCCGTTCAACTCGGAAATATCGCCGAAACGTTTCATCGGCGTTTTGGCCAATACCTTTTGGCTTCTTTCCGTTAAAGAGCCATCGGGATTGATCAGTACCGCCCTGTTTTGATCGCCGATAAAAAAGCCGGGCGCTATCGCATTGACACGGATTCCGTCTCCGTATTTCAATGCCATTTCTGTCGCCAGCCACTGGGTAAAGTTGCCGATCCCCGTTTTGGCGACCGAATAGCCCGGTACACGGGTAATCGCCGAATAAGCCGCCATCGAAGAAACATTCACGATACTTCCCGATCTTTGTTCCGCCATGATCTTGCCAAACACCATCGAGGGATAAACCGCGCCGTTCAGATTCAGACCGGTTACTTTTTCCCAATCCGCAATTTTCATATCAAAAAAATGCTGGTCGGGTCCCAAGGTTGCGCCGGGCATATTACCTCCGGCAATATTCAAAAGAATATCTATTTTCTCCCATTTTTCAACGATTCGGGTAGCCGCCTTTTTCAAACTTTCGACGTCAAGCACATCGCCGATAAAGCCGATAGCCTCGCCGCCCTCCGCCGTCAATTCCTTGATGCGGACGTCCAACTGCTCCCGGCGGATATCCAATGCCGCGACTTTGGCTCCCGATTTGATAAAACTTTTGGCTATGCTACCTCCCAATACGCCTCCTGCGCCGGTAATCACCGCCACTTTTCCTGCAATACCAAACTGTTCGTTCATTTCTTATTCTGTTTTATGTTGTTTGTTCAATTCATTTTGCACTGTCGCTATTACGCCATCCATCTGGGCCAGGGCAAACATCCTGCCGTAAAACGAGTAGCCGGGGTTATAACCTTTATTCCTGTCGTCGAACATCAATCGTCCGTGGTCTACGCGCATGGGCAGGGATGGATTGCTCTTTTCAAATATCCTGACCAATTCTATCAAACGCCCCCGCCCTTCCAAATGTCCGGCTTCAATGAAATTGCCGTCCGGTTGCACGCCGGTACTGCGCAAATGGACAAAGCGCGTCCGCGAAGCAAACTTTCGGGCTAACTCCGGTACATCGTTATGAATACCCGAACTCAACGAACCGGCGCAGAATGTCAATCCATTATGCGGATCAGGGACGGCGTTCAATATCCATTCAATATCTTCACTGTCCGTCACGATGCGGGGTAATCCCAATACCTGGCAGGGCGGGTCATCCGGATGAATGCACATGTCAATACCATGATCCTCACAGACAGGCATTATCCGGGAAAGGAAATAGCGTAGATTTTCCCTTAAAGCATTTTTATCGACGCCTTTGTACAACGCAAGCAGGTTTTTGAAAAGAGCTACCGGATCCTTGTCGCCTTCCCTGATATTGCCGTTGATAAAGCCTTGCGTTTTTACAATGACCGTATCGATCAATTGCGTTTTTTCCTTTTCCGTAATGCTTTTATCCAAAGCTTGTACTTTTTGCATTTCTTCGGGGCTATAATCCTTTTCGGCGCCTTCACGTTGCAAAATGTAACAGTCGAAACAAGCAAAACGTATCCGGTCGAAATACAGGGAAGAAGTTCCGTCAGCCCGCGGATATTCCAAATCGGTACGGATCCAGTCGATAACAGGCATAAAGTTGTAGCACACCGTCTTGATACCGGCTTTCCCCAGATTGGACAAACTTGCAATGTAATTTTCTATCAGCCTGTCCCTGTCCGCTCCGCCATACTTTATCGCTTCGCTCACAGGGAGACTTTCCACTACCGACCAGCGCAGTCCGGCGTCTTCTATAAATTTTTTTAAATCAAGAATGGCTTCCAATGTCCAAATTTCACCGTTTGGAATGTCGTGCAAGGCAGTCACAATACCTTCCACACCGATTTGACGCAGCATATCCAGCGTAATTTTATCTTTCTTGCCAAACCATCTCCATGTTTTTTCCATGATTATTTCATTCAATTTTTAGTCAGTATTCCATTTCCCTTATTCCCGGATTGAGTTGATCCGAAGTTACATATACAGCCCTATTTGGTTTAGTCATTTAACTGAATAGACACTTGTTTCCCCGGATTTCAACCCGTCTGATTCGGCTATGACTTTGAGGGTTCCGCTTTTACCTTTTTTAAATTTCATTATCACTAAAGCCAATCCGGAAAAGGTATCCCTCTCCTTGGACGCAAAGGAAAGCATATCTGCGGGGGCACCGTTGTCAGTGGCCACGATTTCACCAGGTCCTTCAATCGAGAACCTTATTTTTACACTGGCATCGGGAACCATCCGTTCGTTTTGATCCAGAATGGAAACAGTGATAAAGGAAAGGTCTTCGCCGTTCGCATATATACGGTTCCTGTCAGCTTCCAGTTTAATTTTTGAAGGAGATCCAGTTGTCCTTATGGTTTCTTCCGCCCATTTTTGTCCGTTTTTGTAAGCAACGGCTTTCAACTCTCCCGGCTGATAAATCACATCATCCCAACGGAACCTGTATTCGAATTTGCTTTTTTCCTTCTTTCCAAGAGATTTTCCGTTCAGAAACAGTTCAACTTCGTCGCCTGAAGTAAACACATGAACTGGTGTAACCAACCCGGCTCTGTCCGGCCAGTTCCAGTGCGGAAGTATGTGAACCATAGGGAATTCAGGCCTCCATCTTGCCTGATACTGGTAAAATCTGTCTTTTTTGAATCCGGCCAGGTCAACAATTCCCGAATAGGAACTTCGCGCTGTGTAATATGGAGTAGGTTCTCCCAGATAATCAAACCCGGACCAGACAAATTCGCCTGCCACGTAAGGATGCTTGTCCTGTGTTGTAAAAACTTTATCTGGCGAGGAGCCGAAAGCCGCGGTATAAAAGCCGTAGTCGCTTATAATTTCGAGTTTTCCATTTCCACCGGTTTCATCACTCACCGGCGCGCTGTTCCCTTCAAAAACCGGAAAGGTATAAGCGCCTCTTGTACTGAGTGTTGATGCAGTTTCGCTGCTAACAATCAGTTTTTCAGGAAATTTTTCATGAAAGGATGGATACAATGGACTTGTCCTGATACCTTTCAAATGCTGGTATGCCGAAGCATCCCGGATTCCTTCTCCCTGGTAATTCAGACTAATCACGTCCATTATCCGGGGAAAAGGCATATCGGGTTTTGCAAAATTCATGGAAGCTGTCGCCGGCCTTGTGGAATCTTCTTCCTTCACAATGTTGTTTAATTTTCTTCCTACGGCAGCGCCCTTTTCTGCCGTATATTGCTCGCCCACTTCATTGCCGAAACTCCAGGCAATAACCGAAGGATGATTTCTGTCTCTTCTCACAAAAGAACGCGTGTCCGCTTCATGCCAGTCAGGAAAAATCAGGTGAAAATCAAGAGGGGACTTCCCCTTTTCCCAACAGTCAAAAATTTCATCAATTACAAGAAATCCCATGCGGTCAGTGAGGTCAAGCAGCTCCGGAGCCGGAGGGTTATGTGCCAACCTTATGGCATTCACACCCAGTTCTTTCAAAATTTCAAGCTGCCTTTCTGCCGCTCTCACGTTAAATGCGGCGCCTAAGGCTCCCAGATCGTGGTGTTGGTTTACGCCCTGTATTCTGACTACCTCCCCATTTACAGATACGCCCTTGACAGGATCAAATTTTACATTTCTGATGCCGAATACTGTTTCATACCGGTCAATCTCCTGGCCTTTCCGATAAATTTTTGTGATAGCTTTATATAAGTTGGGTTGCTGTTTTGGAGCCGGCCCCCAGAGTTTAGGATTCTTAAGGTTCAAACAGCTGTTGATTTCGACTTTTTCCCCGGGTTCAAGATCGTGTTCTGATCCGGGGAAAATCGCGGCTTTCTCTCCATTTGTATTGTGATTTGATCCGAGAAAATAAATATTGGTTTCCACACTGACTTTCTGTCTTTTTTCTGACCGGTTTTGAATTTCAATTTTCATGTCCAGATCTGTAGACTGGCCGGAAATATTTTTTGCGGAAATAAAAACGCCCCATTGTCCAACGCTTACCGCGCCGGTTTTCTCCAACCAGACATTGCGGTATATTCCTCCACCGGGATACCATCTCGAAGAAAAATTCGGGTTGTCCACTCTGATCGAAATCTGGTTTTCACCGCCGAAATTAATAAAAGGCGTCAGGTCCAGGCGAAAGGAATTGTAACCGTAGGGCCATCCACCTACTAAGTTTCCATTTACCCAGACAATGGCATAAGACATCACTCCGTCCAAATCAAGGTAAATTTGCTTCGAAGCATCTTCTTTGGGAATATCTATTTTTTTTCTGTACCATGCCACGCCATGACTCGGAAGACGGCCCATTCCTCCTCCCACTTCTGCGGGATATCCTACATAAAACGGCTGCTTGATAGCCCAGTCATGCGGCAAATCGATTGTTTGCCAACTACTATCGTCAAAGGTAGACTTTACAAAGGGAAAATCTTTTCCGGGATTTCCTTCAGGACGCTTATGGCGAGCTGACGGTTTTTTTATAAAATCATTCGCAGAAGGTAATATCCATGGTTTCAAGGCTTGAGCTGATTTGACTTGATGTCTTTCAAGTTCTGCTCGTTTGTCGGCCACGACATTGTCGTTGTACCCGTCTATCCGGGGCCTTTCATCATAAATCAGGGAATCCGGGTTGTCCTCGTAACGCATGAATTTCCACCCGTCGTTTATCTTGATTTTTTCACGCGAGGTCTGGGCCTGGAGGCTGTTTGTTCCCATCCATAACACTAAACTTAAAATCGTTATCGAAAACTTCCGTATCATATATTTAATTTTTTTCTATCCGGGTTGTATATGTCATAATTGTAGCTTCGGATTCATCTTTCTATTTTTTCACTTTCCGGAGCGCCCAGACAGGAAGGTTTCAATCCCCCGAAATCAATCATGATTTTCTGTATGACAAGCGCCGGGTCGAGCGGACGAATACGTAAAGTATGTCTTGCTTTCCTGTTACATTGATGCTTCGTTTGAGTCGTAATGATATGCTCTGCCTGCAGTTTTCCGAGTTCGCCTTTATAATTACCGTTGATGTTGACAATCTGTTCCTCAGCTCCATCCAAACTGACAGCATAGCGTAATCCCTTATTATCATTGAAGTTCAGCGTCGAAGAGAAGCGTACGATAACGGTTGCCTCTCCGCTCTTTTCCGTCTCAAAATCATATTCCAGGTACATGCCCCCTTCCGGAGTAACGGCGCCAGGCGAAGTAGTGACAGCTGACAGGGTGCGTCCCAGATTGGGAATTGTAATCCACTTCGCAGATGCACAATCGGCAAAACGGGTGTAATGTTCCGCTTCAATAGATACATATCCGTCCTTTTCTATAAATACAGGAGGTGCAGGAGCCATGCGAGGTGCAGGAACGAAAGTGACTTCAGGCATGATGTTATATTTCGGATCGTTCCATGACTTGTAGCCTATATGCGTCTGATCCGCGATATGATTCCATTTGCCGCCGCTCATCACATGATTATAATGATAGGTTAGTATAGAATCGCGTTCAAAATATTCGCGAGCTTTGTCCGCCCATTGGTTAGCTTTCACATCACCGGCTCCCGCCAGTTTACGATTCATTGCCACGGCATAATACATATCGTAGAGATTGGCGCACGCCTGTATCGGGAAAAGCGCCAACTGGTCAAAAGCATCCCGGTAGTCAACAGGCATCAGATAGTAGAGCTTCAGGGCATCCAGGCTCAAAGCTGCATAGTCGTCTTTTACACGTTGCCACTCATTGTAGTTCTCTAGGCTGTACGTTTTGTCATTCAGCATTTCAGGAGTGACCCTGCGGTTATATTTGGTATAAGCGTCGACAAGACGCGCCGCTTCTTCCGCATAATTACCGCCGAACTGCTGTTTGCAAAAGTCTACTGTATGCTGAAAAAGATTGCTTTCATTGAAACGTTGCGGGTTCCAGGCCATATCCAGGAAGAAAGAGACAGGATACTCCATCGTCGGTTTCAGGTCGCCTACATTCACTACCCATAGTTCGCGGACGCCATATTCGTAGGTCAGGTTCATCTGTTCCCAAGTACGTTGTATTTGAGTGATGTTTATCCATTTGGAGTTACGGGGCGCCCCTACATAATCAAAATGATAATACATGCCATAGCCTCCTTTGCGGGGTTTGGCGTTCAGACCGGGTAACTTGCGCACATTGCCCCAGTTGTCATCACATAAAAGAAGCGTTACATCGTCCGGAACGCGCATACCTTTGTCGTAATAATCCTGGACTTCTTTGTAAAGCGCCCAAAGTTGCGGCGTTTTATCAGCCTTTTTCCCGGTGACTTCTTCAATGATCGTCTGCTGGTCCTTTACAATCTGTTCGAGCAGCGACACATTGGTGTCTTCACTCATCGCTTCGTCCCCGTCCCCTCTCATCCCTATGGTCACAACCTTTTCCAGGTCTTTAGATCTTTCTATTCCGCACTGCCAGAATTTCTGCAGCACGTCTTTATTTTTGGTATAATCCCATATTTTGGATAGATTGTTTTTTTGGGTATAACGGCGCCAGTCCTGTTGCGCCATGGCCATGGGTTCATGGTGCGAAGTCCCCATGATGATACCCATTTCGTCTGCCAGAGGGCCATTTGCGGGATCATCGTCATAAAATGCGCTTCCCCACATGGCAGGCCACATATAATTGGCTTTTAACCGAAGTAACAACTCAAAAACCTTTTCATAGAACCGGCTGTTAAAACCACCGAAAGTAGCGCTCGCCCAATTACCCAGACAGGGCCACTCATCGTTCAGAAATATACCACGGTATCTCACGGCAGGTTCATCGTCCGTATAAACCCCTTTCTTGAAATACAGGTTGTCTTTGTGTTCAATGGGGACGTCAGCCCAGTAATACCAGGGCGAAACGCCGATCTGTTTTGAAAACTCATAAATCCCGTAAATGGTTCCGCGTTTGTCGCTTCCCGCGATAACAATAGCTTCGTCAATACCGCTAAATGGATTCGCCACATTTTGGATGATATATTTCTCCCGTTTTCCATTCAGTCCTTTTTCGTCGATTTTCTTTTGTTTTACGAGTTCGTCTATGATGGATTTTGTCCCAATGGTCCCGATAATAATCAAGGTAGCCCGGCTGTCCGGATTCCGGTGAACCAGTTTGGGCGAAGTTCCAGTTACTTTCTCAAAATCGGACTGAAGATTCAGGACTGCTCTCTGAATTCCTTTATCAATCCCTTCGTTACAGAAAAATGTCAACTGAACAGAATGTTCTTTTACAGTCAGAACACCCGGACTCTTTTTCGTGGAAATAAACGGTTCTGCAGCTTTCGGAAAAGAACAACTGCAAATCAATATTCCAATTAAACAAAAACTCTTAAAAGACTTCATTTTGTATTATTTTTATAAATTAAATTGTCGATTTATGTTTTGCTCTATGAATCGAATATTTTTCTCCGGGTTGTGTTTGTATGTCATATTCACAAGTCTTGAACAACATTGGATATTGTGCATTCAGACCGGGCGCAATCAGTGGATCTTTAATACCACCCCTTTTCATCAATGGATTCGGATTGGCGCCCTCAGCCTTTTTCAAACCTTTACCTTCCAAAGGTATATAAGAACGTATACGAAGGTTACCGCCAATGCGAGAGGTTATAGTAGCTGAAGTCAATTCACAATCATTCCAATTTATATCGACTTCAAAAGCGCCACGAGCTACCAGGCCTTTCACACTGCCTGTAGTCCAGTCTTCCGGTAATGCAGGCAACAAGTGCAAAGCCTCATCATGGCTTTGGAGAAGCATTTCAGCTACTCCAGCTGTAAATCCAAAATTACCGTCTATCTGAAAAGGAGGATGTGCATCGAACAAATTCGGATAGGTACGTCCATCCTGATTAGCGTCTTCAACCAATGTCAGCATATTCTTTATAATTTTATAAGCGTGGTTGCCGTCCAGCAAACGCGCCCATAAATTGATCTTCCAGCCGATAGACCAACCTGTAGCCATATCGCCCCGATACAATAATGATCGCCTGGCTGCCTGAAAAAGTAGGGGATATGCATATGGCGAAATCTGATTGCCCGGATAAAGTCCGTATAAATGAGAGACATGACGATGATCATTATGAGGATCATCCACATCAGCAAGCCATTCCTGTAATTGATTGTATTTACCTATTTGCATGGGAGGCAAACGATCAATCATATTTTGCAACGTATCGCAATAAGACGAATTCTGAGGGTATAGAATTTCTGTAGCTTTTAAAACAGAAGACAACGCATCAAATATGACCTGGGTATCCATGGTACAACCGGCTGTAATCATCGTACCCTTTCCCGGAGGTCCTTGCTCCGGAGACATGGATGGAGCGCATACCATCCAACCATACTTGGGATGAGGTACAAGATAATCGAGGAAGAAACCGGCAGCTCCCTTCAATGCCGGATAGGCAGATTTCAGGAAATCCTGGTCGCCCGTATAAAGATAATGTTGCCACAAATGCTGGCTCAACCAAGCCCCTCCCAATGGCCACACATATGAAGCGCCGTCAACAGGTCCTGCCATACGCCATATATCTGTATTATGATGAACAACCCATCCGCGACAATTATACAATGTACGCGCTGTGCCTTGCGCCGCCTCGGATAATTCTTTCACCATTTGAAACAAGGGCTGATGCATTTCGGATAAATTAGTGACTTCCGCCGGCCAATAATTCATCTCGGTATTAATATTTACAGTATATTTCCCATCCCACGGGGCCAATAGTTCTTTGTTCCATATACCTTGCAAACCGGCAGGTTGCCCGTCAGGCCGAGACGATGAAACAAGTAAATAACGGCCAAATTGGAACATCAAGGCAACCAAACCTAAATCTTTACCTTCTTTGAAATGTTTTATACGACAAAAAGTATCTTCCTCACTGGAAGAACCTATATTTAAAGATACTCTGTTGAAATATTTTTGATATACCGCTTCATGAGCTGCCATTTGTTGTGCATAAGGCAGCTTGACAGCCTTTGCCATCAGTTCTTGAGTACGACGCGTTTCATTACCGCTTACATCTTTGTAATTGACGAAGTTGGTGGCAGCCGTCACATAAACAATAGCTGCATCTGCGTTTTTCACCTCAATGCAGTCATCCTTTACACTGACCTTTCCACTCTCCGCCTTAATACGCGTGCGAGTCTCGAAACGAATAGCGCCCGGAATGCCTTCGTGGTCGGACCCTCTTCCTGCTAAAAGCAAACATTCCCTATCCTTTTTAACTGTATATTTTTCACAAGGGGTGTTATAGCGCGCTACAAAATTCACAGAGCCTGGTTTATCTGCTTCAATACGCATAATCAGAGCGTTATCCACAAACGAAGTAAAAAGGGTACGTGTATAATTTACATTCCCTGCCTTATAACGAATAGAAACAATAGCCTTTTTTATATCCAATTCTCTACGATAATCAGAATAATCCGCTTTTCCGGCAAAATTCAACATTAAGCTGCCAATAGTCTGGAATGGCATGCCATGCTGTCCGGTGAAAAAATTATCTGCCACAAGCTTCTCAGCCTCTTTCTCCTGTCCGGCAAAGATCAGCTCTCTAACTTTAGCCAAAACGCCAAAGGCCTTGGGACTATCATTACGATAGGGACCACCACCCCAAACGGTTTCTTCATTAAGCTGAATTTCCTCGTTCACCACTCCGCCATAAACCATCGCACCCAAATGAGAATTGCCCAAAGGTAAAGCTTCGGTCCAGACTTTCGCCGGATGTCGATACCAAAGCGTTAAATCATCAGCTTTGAGTATAATACAATAAAATATTATCAAAAGGACACTTGTCAAACGGCGCTTCATGCTACTTTAATTTACATTTTCGAATATATATTGTTTCTTTTGCGACATAAACTAAATTTCTCTTTCAAAACCGGATGTCATTTGCTTTGGTCGCATACAGCCCGATCAAAGCGCCTGTAAATCCTCCGGCAATGTTAGTTGAAAGGATGTCGCCCGAAACTGTTTTTCCCAGATTTTGAAATTTTTTTCCGCCCTGCGCGTAATTGAAGTTGTAATCATCACCTTCCGCCGACACCTGCAAGGAGAGAGGCTTGCTTGAATCAATTTTCTCACTTGCCAGAACAAAAGAATTTCCGGATTCAGTCCTCACAAGAACAAGGTATATGTCATTATCTTTCCTGGTCACTCCAAATACATAATTGAATTTTTCGCTTTGGTAACAAACCAGACCCGCAAGTTCATCTTCTGAAGAGGGTACAAAGGAAAGTTTTGTTCCGGCAGAAAAACTATTATGCTGCTGACGGTAAAACAAGGCTGAAACAGGCTTCGTTTCCTTTATATGGGTTTTGAACGGAATGATTTCCAGTCCTGATTTTCCCGATCTCACAAACTCTTCTCTTGGCCCCCTCATTCCGATCCAACGATAATCCAATTCAGTATTGTTGAAATTGTCCTTGAAGATGAAATTCCCATTCGGAAAAAAACCGTTCTTTCCGGTTTTATTCAGTACGCCTGCCGGCATTTTAAGCTTGGGGGACAAGGGTTTCATTCCTCCTTCATAAACGGGAAATTCTCCTGTCCAGTCAACCGGCAGGATAAAGGTTTCCCGTCCTGTATTGACCCGTCCTTTTTCGTTTGGACGTACAGCCAGAAACACTCCGTAGTATTTCCCGTCTTTCCCTTCCACCAGATCTGCATGTCCGGCCCAATCTACTTTACAAGAGCGGTCTTCAGGCAAATGACGTTGAGACAGAACAGGGTTTTCGGGCGCCGGAATATAAGGCCCCCTGATATTATCACTCGCAAAAATCACTTCACTGTGATTTCCTCCGGTTCCCCCTTCAGCGCACATCAGGTAGTATCTATTGTTCTTTTTGTAGAGGTGTGGCCCTTCAATCCAAATCGGCTTTTTAGCAATATCCACACCTCCGTCAACAATGATTTTATCTGTTCCGGGAACAACCCGGTCTTTTTCTACATCATACTCCCGGATTTTAATTACCCGGTGTCCCTCATACAACTCTTTCCCCTTATCCGGCGCATCGTTATGTACCACAAACGCTTTACCGTCGTCATCGAAAAACAACGAGGGGTCGATGCCGTCAAAATTCAGCCTGTATGGATCCGACCATCCTTTCAGAGGATTTTTGGTTTTCACAACTATATTACCCATTCCTCCCGCAATTTGCGTTGTTATCATGTAAAACGTATCGTTATGCGGGTTATACCTGATGTCAGGAGCATATATCCCCGCGCTGATTCCCGAATTTTCTACCTTTAGCTGGGATTTCCTGTCCAAGACATGGCCGACCTGTGTCCAATTCACCAAATCCGTAGAATGAAAAACGGGAACACCGGGGAACATGGCAAACGAGGAGTTCACCAGATAGTAATCCTCCCCTTTGCGGGTAATACTTGGATCCGGATAGCATCCCTGCAAAACAGGAGAGTAAAATTCACCGGATGTCAAAGGATTTTCTTTGTAAACCGCATCTTTTCCTTCGTATCTGAAATTGGAAAATATAGGATTTTTTCCTGTATTTTCGCCTGAATTCCTACTGCTTATATTTGCGCTTTGACAAGCTGTCAATAAAGATAAAATTGATATTTTACCAAAAATAGCGTATTTATTTCTCATTCCTTTAATATATTATATATAATTTGTTTTTCAGTTAATAGATTCTATTATTCAATGCTTATTTTCAAACAAGCCCAAATCAACAAATTCTCCCATTTTTCTGTAACCCGCCTGATTGGGATGAAGATGATCACTGTCATGCATATCGGGATGGATTACTCCCGGTTCGGAACTCTCCATCAATCTTGCGAAATCAATCACGGCATCAAATTTTCCGCTGGTTCTGATCCATTCGTTTACCTCCCTCCATGCCTGCTGTCTGAACGGAGTGTCGTAAAACGAGCGGGCAAAAGGCAGGATTGTGGCTCCATAAACTTTTATTCCTTTAGCATGGGCTTTGCCGATCATTAGCGAGTAGGCGTCAATCAGGCTCTGAACAGTCTGTGCGGCATCTTCTTCCTTGCTAATTCCGCCTATGTCATTTATTCCTTCAAGTATAATCAGCCATTTCACTCCGGATTGGGACAAAATATCTCTGTCAAATCTCTCCAAAGCAGCCGGCCCCAATCCTCCTTTCACCACACAATTACCGCCGATTCCCAGGTTCAGAACGCTTACATTGGATGTAGAAGAATTTTCAAGCAATCTCTGTGAAAATATGTCGGGCCAGCGGTTTTGCCTGTTGACGCCGGAACCCCGTCCATCCGTTATGGAGTTTCCCAGAATGGCAACGGCGGACGTTTTTTCCGAACCCCGGACGTCTATTCCCGTTATCGTGTACCAATGATCCGTTTTGACCGCGCCTTTAAAATCAGGATTATCCAACTGATTTCCGCCCAGAATATACGAAGTTGTCCGGGAACCGGGATGTCCTGTAAGCTGTGGGGGAGTCTCGCCGTAATGGACGTCAATAGCCAGTCTTGAATCCTGTTTCAGGGGAAAGGCAAGAGTATCTGAATAAATTTCGCTACGGACAGGAACAGATACGGATTTTTTACCATTGAAAGTCAGGAATTTCCGGGTATTAAGGTCAATACTGCCGCCACCCAAAGAGGCCGATATCGAAACCGATTCCAATAGCAAAGAATTTGCACCGAAATCATTTGAAAACCGGATTCTTATTGTATTTCCACCAATGGAAACCCTGACTATCTGGCGAATGGTATTCATTGAGAGACCTGGCTCCGGAGGCATATTCCCAGGCTCGACCAATTGGGGTGCGGCCGCCCATGTTCCAACCCATTTTCCGGATTTGTCTTCAATTTGTTTCGCGGTTGCACATCCTGCGAGAAAAGAGAAAATCAATCCCATTTTAAAGAGGCGCCGGTATAATACAGATATCTTGAATTTCATGCAACTGATCTCTTGATAAGTTTTAATATTGTAAATCCGTGAGGCTACAAAGCTTCACTTTTCCATTGTCTGGTCGCGCCCTGTTATTCCCTCAATCGTTTTTATCGTTCCATCGGCGTTGTATTCCAATTCGGTCACCTTCATACTGCGCAGCCATGTTTTTCCTCCCGAAGGCACGCTGTCGTGGTGGAAAAGATACCACTTCCCTTTAAATTCGATGATGGAATGGTGTGTTGTCCAACCCACTACAGGCGTAAGGATCACTCCTTTGCAAGTGAACGGCCCGTAGGGATCATCCCCTATTGCATAGCAGAGATAATGAGTATCGCCTGTGGAATACGAGAAATAATATTTACCGTTGTACTTGTGCATCCATGAGGCCTCGAAGAAGCGCCGGTCTGTATCCCCCTGTGCAACAGGCCGCCCGTTTTCGTCCAGAATAACCACATCGCGGGGTTCTTCTGCAAATTCAAGCATGTCGCCTCTCAGCCGCGCTACTTTTCCGCAAAGGGCAGGTTCGTTATCAGCCGGGAAAGCGGCAGACTCCAAGGCTTTATTGTTACGATAGCGTTGGAGTTGTCCGCCCCAAATGCCGCCGAAGTAAATGTAATATTCTCCGTTGTCCTCGAATACGCAAGGGTCAATGCTGTAACTTCCTTTGATCGGATCTTCCTGTGGAATGAACGGCCCTTCGGGTGTATCGCTGATGGCTACTCCAAGGCGGAATAGGTCGTTTTTATCCTTCATGGAATAATACAGATAATATTTTCCGTTTTTGAAAGCCACATCGTTATCCCAAAGTTGTCGCCCTGCCCAGGGAATTTGCGATACGTCGAGGATTATGCCGTGGTCGGTAATTTCTCCGTTAATGCTGTCGAGCGAAAACACATGATAGTCCACCATATTAAAGTGGTCGCCGTTGTCGTTTTCGGGGACTCCGCTTTCCCAATCGTGGGAAGGATAAATATAGATCTTACCGTTAAAGACATGTGCCGAAGGATCGGCCATATAGTCCTGCGGAAACAAGTATTTTGCTTTTTTCATTGTTGTCTATATTTTAGTTGAAAATTGAGAGTTGCAAGTTAAAAATTAAAGAAGTTTGCTGATCTGTTTACCTGTATATATTCTTAATTCTTGATTCCCATTCTTAATTCCTAATTCTTGATTCCCATTCTTAATTCTTAATTCTTCATTCCTAATTCTTAATTCTTCATTCTTCATTCTTCATTCTTAATTCTTCATTCTTAATTCTTAATTCTTCATTCTTAATTCCCATTCTTGATTCCCATTCTTAATTCCTAATTCTTGATTCCCATTCTTAATTCTTAATTCTTCATTCCTAATTCTTAATTCTTAATTCTTCATTCTTCATTCTTAATTCTTAATTCTTAATTTATTAATTATTTCTTTCACGACCGGTTTCGCCTTGTATTGGCGGTCGAATAGCAACGGATAGTCTGTTCGTCCCGGCATGGGAAAATCATTTTTCCATGAATCCCCGTCTGTGACGCCCCACAATGTGACGCGCGCGATTTTGTCGCTGTTGTCTATAAACAGAGTGAAAAGGTCGCCCATCCGCCTATTCCAAGCGAATGATACAGAGTCGGGCAAGCCATTGGCGTACGGGTTCATTTCCTGACGGTAGGCTTCGGTATCCGCTATATTGGCTCCTGTATTTTGGCGGGAAGAAGGCAATGCGCTCACGTCCAGCTCCGTAACGAGAACTTTCACCCCTGCTGAAGAGTAAGCGTCGATAGCCGCCCGGTATTCATCCAGAGAAGGATAATCCATACCTAAATGCCCCTGCATTCCCACACCATCTATCCGAAGGCCTTTTTCTTTTAGCGAGTTCACCAACCTGACAATAGCTTCACACTTTCCTGTATGCCATTCGTCGTAATCATTATAATAAAGTTCAGCGCCAGGGTCGGCTGCATGGGCAAATTCGAAAGCGACAGGTATAAAATCCTCGCCTATGATTTTATAAAATTTGCTATCGCGCCACGAGCCGTCGTCGAGAATCGCCTCATTCACCACATCCCAGCCTTTTATACGTCCTTTGTAACGGGAAACTACAGTTGTGATATGATCCTTCATCCTTTCTATAAGCGCTTCTTTCGACACCTCTTTTCCCTCGTCATCCGTAAAGAACCAGTCGGGGGCCTGCGAATGCCAAATCAGACAATGTCCGGTGACGAACATATTGTTCTGTTCACCGAATTCTACAAATCTGTCGGCATCATCAAAAAAGAACTCTCCTTCCTTTGGCTGGAGATACATACTTTTCATACAGTTTTCAGCAACGATGGCGTCGAATTGTCGCTTTATTACTTTATCAGCCAATGAATCTTTTTCCCATATCTGACCAATATTCAATGCTGTGCCGATCAGAAATTTATCTTTCAGGGCGTCTTTGAGGACTTCGGGTGATTTCGAAGTAACGCAAGCTTGTGTAAACAAAAGTAAATAAGCCCCGAAAAGAAATAATTTTGTCTTCATTACAATGTTATCCAGTTATTTTTTATCTAAATACTTTGCTTCGACGGCCAGGTTTATCTCGTCTATCCTGGCATCGTCCAAGTCATATTTTGAAATGATAAACATAGCTAAAAGCAATAACGCCGCGGGAATAACAGCCACAAGCCACAAAATTCCCTGCTGGACGAAAGGCGTTTGTGAAACCGCATTTTTTTCGTCAAAGTTCACAAATGCCAGGATAAAACCGGGAACGACGCCTCCCAAAGCCATTCCCGCCTTGAAGAAAATGCCCGTCAGCGCATTGACAATTCCAGAAATCCTTTTGCCTGTGGTATATTCTCCATAGGAGATCACTTCAGGAACCAAAGCCCACATGTAGCCCGTGGCGACAATAATACCCGTTGATTTCACAAATTGAGCGGCAAGTACCAACCATATATACCCCCGAAGCGCGGGAATCACTGAAACCGCATACAACAATATCATTCCCAGAATCGCCACAGACAGAAACACATAAAACATTTGCTTTTTGCCGATCGCCCGTTTAATGGCGGGAACTAAAGGCATAAATATGAATGCCGGAATAGAGCCAAGCGCCGCGAAACAAGGGAGCCAGTCGGGAGCTTGAACGTTGTAAATCATGTAGTAAGAACCGGCAGAATTTCCTATCGCCATCATGGCAAAAGCCGTGATGAAGAAGAATGCCAGCACACGCAACGGGCGGTTGAACCGGAATTCCTGCCACAAGTCGGATACTTTTACGTGCGACGTCTCTTTTTCGTCCATCACCACCCGTTCTTTGGTCTGGAAATAGCAGAAAATCAGTAGGGACAATCCTGCCAAACTGTAAATCGTCATGGTGATAAACCAAGCGTTTCCCGATTCGGAAGAGTTGATTTTGCCATCGGGAGAAAGTGTTTTCACGATGATCGGAATGCCGTAAGCGACAGCCAAACCTCCCAGATTTGCAAGGAACATACGCACGGACGTAAGTTTCGTGATTTCATCCGTATCACGAGTGAGCGAAGCATTCAAAGCCCCATAAGGAACGTTTATCAGGGTATAGAGCATTGACATACCCACGTAAGTGATGTAAGCATAAAACAATGAACCTGAAAAGCCGTTCCAGAAGCACAGAATCGCAAATCCGGTGAGCGGGATTCCCCCAAGGACCAAATACGAACGGTATTTTCCCGTTTTGGGATTATGCTTGTCTACGAATGCACCCACGAGCGGGTCCCATATTACGTCAATTATCCTGACAATAAGGAACATGATTGCCGCTGTCGCCGCAGGTAGCCCGAATACATTCGTGTAAAATATGAGCAAGTATTGGGCAACCGTCTGGTATATCAGGTTTTGGGCCAAATCGCCCGACCCGAAGCCAATACGTTGCATCCGTGAAAGTTTATAAAATCCTTTCGATCCGGTCTTTAATGATGCTGTTTCCATTTTTTTTTTAATTCTATACGAATGGATGTTATACCATACCCGTCAATTGTCGCCTTGGCTTTTGTCTTGTCGCCGGCGAGTACAACTCCGGTATCTTTCATCATTCCGGCTGCTTCCGGGGACGATTGCGCTTTTGCGCTTGTGATGGCGGCAACAGAAACGTGATTACTTCGTCTGGCAGAGTTCGTAGTCTTCTTAGCCAGCTAACGGACGGCTTGCGGATTATCATATTATTTATCCAAACTTACGACAATATCTACTTTTTTATTTTTACCTATACCCAAATAAATATCCTGGATGGATTCCGGGTCTATTGATATTTTATCGCCTCCGGTACTTGTTTCCCAAGCATTAAATTTTAAATTCTTTTTTCCGGTGCGATAGATAACCCATGTCGCTGTTTTCTCATTCCCGTCTTTACCGGTATATATGATATTTACACTGCCAATATTCCCGTTTGTCACTTCTCCTGTCTTTTCAAAATCAGAATAGGTTATACTCAATCCTTTGAAGCCTTTGTAGTCATTGACAGGGAGATGTAATTTTCCATTGTGGGAATAGCTTATTAGAGTTTTCCCATCTTCTAATTCGCAATTAACGACTTCTGCTTTTGTCAGATCAAGTGAACCCTTTTGGGCCAGGCAGATTTGCGATATAAACAATATCAATGCAAATAATGAAATTTTTTTCATGTTAATTAAATGTTTAAATAATAATGTAACCTGTTGGCTGAAAGCTGAATTGAAAATTCCGCACATTCATGCCTCTCGGCGGGTGCTGTCCGGAACAGGGTTAAGACTTGTACTCTACGGGGCCAAGCCTCGTCATCATCCCCCTCCAGGAATACCTCCAAAGGCAGCTCCATGTGTTATTCACCGTTCTTTACAATATGAATGATTCCGCCAACAGGTAAATAATTTGTTTTATACTCAAAATTGGATTATCCGGTAAACTATCCCGCCAACAGATTCATTACTGTCATCCGTTGACGGGAATAGACTTCGTTTATTATCCTTTTACACTGTTTTTTTATTCCGGCACAGTTACCGGAACCAGTCGCACATTGGCCATAAACATCTGGAAGTTTTCGATGACATTTGCCGTGTGTCCGTCGGCATTCACGTCGTAGTTGATGAAGCCGAATATCTGCTGACGGCTGGCATTGGTTTCGAGTAAATCGATATAGTCACTAAGCGTACCCAGTTGAAGGCCGTTGAACTGGGAGAATTTCACGGTCATGGTCCGCCAGCCGGTAAAGGTGTATGGACTGCCCACACTCCAAGGAGAGAGGTTATAGATGAATTGCTGGTTTGCGCCTCCTCTGTCCTTATCCATCCTTAAGACAAGGGCTCCTGACGACCATGGCACGTTGCAATACAAATCGAACTGGATGGCCAAGTCCGCCAGTTTCATGCCTCCGGTAATGGCGCCGTCCGAATTGTCAATGAGCCATCGGAAACCTTTATTGGCCAATAACCGAACGTATCCAAAGTAGCCGCTTCCTACGCTGACCGTTGCCGGAGAAGCTTTCCATGATATGGCATTCTCAGGGTTTCGGCCAAGACCGGTAGCTGCAGCTACCGCCTCTTTGCCAACATATTTAGTATGGCTTTGACCACCGGTTATAATGTCCGTTTCCGAGAAGGTATGGATAAACACGCCCTTGCGGAAGAACATGTAGCTTGGCGAATAGAAGGGATCGCCGTTGCATACAATGCGGATAGCGCCGCTGGTATCGCCTGTACCGGACGGAACAGTTACCTGCACGCTACGGGTATTGGCCACAATGGTCGACGGATCGGCTGCTACTTCGCCCGTAGCGGCGGGGAAGTAAACCTCGGTGGTATTTTCGAGGTTGCTGCCCTCAATGGTAATGACGTCTCCAACTTCAGGCAGCGTGTACGACACACCGCTTATTGCCGGCATCTTGTTCTTGTCCTTAAACAGGAAGTCGCGATAAACGCCTTCCCCGTGGATGGTTACCACCCGGATGGTTCCGCGCTCGGCTTCGTCCTCCACATCACTGTTTTGAGGGACGGTCGAGGCTATCTGAAACGTGATGTAATTCTCTGTAACAAACGTAGGTTGAAAATCACATTTCACTCCATTGCAATAAATGGCTTGCAGACCGGAAAAACCGCTCCCTTCCAGTCTTACCCAAAGGCCGTTATAGCTGGCTTCAATTTTTGCGGACTCCACATCGAGCTGATTCGTCCACACGCTGTCGATAGAGACTGCGCCCTGTCCGTCATTGTCTTCACAGGAAACAAAGAAGACAGAAACAGTCAGAAAGATTCCCACCAGGAATCGAAACTGTATATTATTCATTTTCTTTTTCATTGTAGTCAATATTAGAAATTATACGGAACCGGTTCTTCATTCAACAGGGCATTTCTGCTAGCTTCCGTTTCGGGATAGGGAAGTGCCCAGATGTTGTCATTGGCGCTCACGGAATGGACGAACGTAGCGGAACCCATGTCGTGTACTGCCGTTTGCCACTTGGCATTTGCATCGACGCGCGGTGAATTGTCCCAGCCGTGATATTCAGAATATTTAGACGGGTTATAAGTGTAAACGTGCCATATCAAATTGGTCAGTTCCGTTTCTTCGTCCACTTCCTTCAGCTGGTTGTTCAAGTACTTTTCCACCCATTCGTTATCATAGAACGAACGGCGTTTGATGTCGGGCCAGAACAGCAGTTCCATGAAGAACTCCATACGGCGTTCTTTGAACAAGTCGTTGCGGGTAACGCTCTCTTTCGCCACATAATCGCCGGGATTCATGTAGAACGCCCGCTTGTGCACCTTGTTGAAGCGTTCCACTGCAAGCGCGTCGGCGGTTTCGTCATCTGCGCCCAGCACGGCTTCGGTATACATCAGATAGACTTCCGCCATGCGGATAATGGGCGTCATCAAACCGGTATTTCCGTTAATGGCGATGCCTTCCGTATCCTGACTGCTTCCCACCACAAACTTCTTGATGTTGCATTTTTCACTCGTTACCGTCCAACTGCCTGCAGCCGTATGTGTGCCTAAATATGGATAATTGTAGCTTGCCACAAAGAGGTTGCCGCGCAAACGTGACAGTCCACCGTCGAGATAGTAGAGATGAAGCAGATCATACCCGCCATATACGACTCCGCCCCACGCATTCAAGCCGCCGGTAAGGTCGGATGAACCAGCCAATCCATCCTGAAGGGTGTTTCCCAATCCATACGTGGTAACGCCCGGAATAAACTGAATTGAGAACAGGGATTCTTCATTGTTGTTGTTCTTCACCTTGAACAGGTCTTCGTAATCATCCAGTATTCCGTATTGCGCTCCGCCGGTAATCACATCGTTTGTGAGTGTTTTGGCCCGGTCAAAATATTTCATTGCCAAGGCGTCATTGTTTCCCGCCTCATTCCTTTGCAAATATTCGGGAGAGAAATGTCCGCCCAAAGCGAAGTCGGCCGCTGTAAGACAAAGCCGCGCCAACATGGCTTCAGCGCTGTATTTGGTTACCCGTCCTTTGTCATCGGTCCCGGGTAACCATTGAGCTGCATACTCCAGATCGTCAATGGCATATTGCATCACATCTTCAAAACGGTTGCAATTGATGAGAGGGTTGAGTACAAGCTGTTCGGGCATATCAATGATGGGTACGTCATGCCATATCATGGCCAGATACCAATAGGCCGTGCCGCGCATAAAGCGCGCTTCCCCTTCGCAGGCATTGGCTTTTGCCTCATCTACTCCGCTCTCCCGGGCGGTGGGCGCATAATAGTTAACCACGTAGTCCGACTGGGTGATGACATTGTAAAGCGAGTTCCATGTGTTTTCAAGCCCAACCGTGCTGCTGGTCTCGGCAAACGTAGCAAAAGCATAGTATTCGCTGTTCATTCCAGCGACAATATTGTTGGCGCGTCCCTCAAGCACACGATAACCACCTGAATTGAAATCAAACCAGGGTTGCGTATAGAGATTGGCAGTCGCTGCCCGGAGATCTTCGATGTTACGAAACGATTCGCTTGCCTGTTTTTGGGTGTCGGAGGCCACGTGCAGGAAGTCTTCGCATCCCGTCAGCAATAGCGTGGCGACAAGCATTCCGGTAAGTATAATGTTCTTTTTCATAGTCAACTAATTAAAATGTTAAATCAAAACCGATGGTGTAAATTCGCGGAGTAGGAACACGACCGACATCCACCCCATACATCAACATGCTCTGTCCGGAGTAAGAGTACTGCCCTTGCGTAGAACCGATTTCCGGATCATAACCCAGATACTTGGTAAAGGTATAAACGTTCTGAAGGTTAGCGTACAGGCGCAGTTTTTCAAGCTTGATTTTCTTGCTCCATTTTTTTGGAAAAGTGTATCCCAGTGAAATATTCTGGATGCGCAGGTACGAAGCGTCTTCTACGAAACGACTACTCACCGCATTGTTCTCATTGGTATCCGTCGCGCCCAAGCGTACTTGCGAAGGATCAGCGCCTGGCAGCACATAGACATTCCAGATATCTTTATTTTCGGAATTACCGTCCATATAACCAAGTTTGCAGTAATCTGCCGTCGTATTACGCAGATTGCCCGAGCTCCGGGGGTCATCAATGCGGCGACGCAACCAGTTGAATGCTTTGTTACCGATTGAGCCATAGAGCATCACGGACAGGTCGAAATCTTTATATGTAAATGTGTTGGTGAATCCGAAGATGAATTTTGGCAACGGATTTCCGATGTAGGTACGGTCTTTGTCGTCAATAATCCCGTCCCCGTTCACATCTTCATAGAGCAAGTCACCGATATAAGTGTATGAAGGAAGATTACTTGCTGTATTATTGATAACCGCCCCTTTCTTGTGCTTTACTGTAGCCACCTTCACCGTACTGGTACCGTCGCCGTTGTCGGTAAGGAAATCGTCCGCCGAGTTGATTCTTCCAATAACATTGTAACCCCAAAACTGGCTAATGGGATGCCCCACCGCTGTATGAGTAACAGTTGAAGTAGCTCCACCCAGTTGATAGGTCTTGTTGATGAATGCAGATTCTGTATTCATATTGGTAATCTCGTTCCGGTTGAGGCTGAACGATACACTCGTGTTCCATTTGAAGTTTTTCGTCACAATGTTGGTTGTATTCAATGTGAATTCGACTCCCTTGTTTTCCATGGAACCAATGTTGTGCCACGGAGGAGATGCGGCTCCCTGCCCGCTGGTTCCCAAATAGCCAGGGAGGTCGAGTTGCATCAACAAGTCATCCGTCTTCTTGATGTAGGCGTCGGCAATGAACTCGATGCGGTTGTCGAGGAAGTTGAGGTCAATACCTGCATTCCATGAACGGGTGGTTTCCCAAGTCAACAGTTCGTTGGGAATATTTCCTGTTTTCAGGCCGATACCCCAGTTGGACTGTACGTTGCCAAGTATGCTTTCGTAAGCAAATGCACTCACATTGGAATTACCTGTCTCGCCATAACTTAAACGGAATTTAAGATTGTTGACGGCCTTTTTCAGCGGTTTGAAAAAGGGTTCTTCCGACACGCGCCATGCCACGGCAGCCGACGGGAAAGTACCCCACTGATAATCTTTTGCAAAATTGGACGAACCATCGTTACGGAATGTCCCGGTAAACAGGTAACGGTCTTTGTAATTGTACATAAAACGACCAAAAAACGAGACAAATTTGCGATCACTACTGTTTCCGCTGTTAGTGGCGTAGTTGGCATCGCCTGCATCTAATCCCCTAAGATCATTGCTTCCGTGCGTACGCTGTCCTTGCAGATATTCACGGTGATAGGAGTTCATCTCCTGACCCAGCATTAACGTAAAACGATGGTCTTTTTTCAAAGTATAATTGAAATTGATCAGGTTCTTCCAAACCCAAGAGAGAGAATAAGTCTTGGCTGCCTGCGTGCTGGCATAGGAATTGATGGACGATCCCATTTGGTAGGCAGGCAGGAAATACTGGTAATTGTCGATAGCTCCTTCCCCCGTGAACTCCGTGCGGTAGTTGAACCATTTCACAGGTTGCACGGAGATGTAAAGATTGCTGCGGGCGTTGAATTTCTTGTTGTCCCGGTCCGTGAGGTTGGCCACGGCAAGGGGGTTGTTGTAGCCGCTAAGGTTGCTGTCAAATGAAGAATCCGGTCCGCCATACGATCCATCGGCATTCAGTACGGGTACCTGAGGAGATTGATACAATGCATTTGGAATAATGCTCCAGTTGGCAATGCTGGTTTCCTGTTCGGTATAGCCAACATTGACAGTGCCGCCCATTTTCAGCCAGTTGCGCACGGATATGTCCTGTACTGCACGGAGTGTGACGCGTTCGAAACCCGAACCTACGGTAATACCGTCCTGGCTCATGTATCCACCAGATATGGAATAGCTGTTCGTCTTGTTGCCGCCGCGTACCGAGAGGTTGTAGCTTTGCATTACAGCTCCTCCGAAGATAGCATCCTGCCAGTCGGTACCTCTACCTAGCGTTTCAGGATGACTAAATGCATCTTTACGATTGGAGGTGTAGCCGAAGGCGGTTTGCTGTTCGTTGAAGTGCGCCGCATATTCGCGAAGACTCATCATGTTGATTTTGTTGGGCAATTCCTGATAGCCATAGTAGCTGTTAAAACTGACTTTCGGTTGCCCTTCCTTTCCTTTTTTCATAGTGATGATAATAACGCCATTGGCCGCCTGCGAACCATAGATGGCTGTGGCCGACGCATCTTTCAATACTTCCATGCTTTCGATATCAGCTGGGTTGATGCCGGCGATAGCGTTGGTCTGGTTTGATCCGGTACTTCCGCTGATGATCATGCCGTCCACCACATAAATAGGTTCATTAGAACTATTGATGGAGTTGATACCGCGAATCTGGATGGAACTTCCTCCACCCGGAACCCCGGAATTCTGCATCATGATCAGTCCGGATACCCGTCCTTGCAACGCCTGGTCGATAGTGGTCGGTACAGACTTCTCGATACTCGCCGCGCCAACGGAAACTACCGAACCGGTGAGATCGCTGCGCCGCATGGTACTGTATCCGTCGTTTGTGACAACTACTTCGTTCAGCATTTTTGTGTCTTCTTCCAACACAATAGTCAATGAATTCCGCCCGTTCAACGGAATTTCCTGAGACCGGTAACCCAAAAAAGAAACGACTAACGTCGCATTCCGCGGCATACTGAGAGTAAAATTACCATTGACATCGCTGATGATACCATTGGTAGCGCCTTTTTGCAAAACGCCGGCGCCGATGACCGGTTCATCGTTCGCGTCTTTCACAACGCCTTTTACCGTTATGTTTTGTGAAAATACCCACACAGGTATCAGACATAACAAAAATAACAGGCTACAATGTTTAATACAATTTTTTTGATATTTCATGTGTATATAATTTTTTTATGGTCATAAGGAACTCGCAACATGTTCATGCTCTTTGAGCAAGTTTTGCTTGCTCGTTTCATGTGTATATAATTTTTTTTATGGTCATAAGGAACTCGCAACATATTGGCTCCGCCGAACGTTGTTTCATGCTCTTTGGCGCTCTTTTGCATACCCGTTTTTTAGTTGGAGAAGGGTCATAATAAATGCAAATTTTCTTTGATTATCCAAGGCTAACCGAAATTTTCCATAGGCTTGTTATTTAAACAGGTTAAACATTATAATATCTTTTATTTCATACATGCAAATGTACGCCTAAAACAAATCCGTATATAATCGTTTTTTTGCAGATAATATGCGTATATTTGCAAACAGTTACTTTTAATCTGAAAGAATGAGAAAGATAATGAATGAAAAACTTCCTATTACGGAAGTAAACCCGATCAATCCGCGTTATTATGATTATGATCATTTTACCTATCCATGGCATTTTCACAGTCAATATGAAATTATCTATGTGAAAGAAAGTACAGGATTGTGTTTTGTTGGGGATTGTATTGAAAAGTATTCTGCCGGCGACCTTATTCTATTTGGAACAAACCTTCCTCATTATATGCTAAGCGACGACATTTATAAAACCGGCAATCATGAATTAAGGGTGAAAGGCTCTATCATCCAGTTTGAAAAAGATTTTATGAACTATTCTATCGAATATTATCCTCAATTCTTGCAGATAAAAACATTCTTGAAAGAATCTAAAAGAGGGATCTTTTTCCGCCGGCTAAACGACATGCAAATCATAGATTTGATGGATGATTTTCCAAAGTTTAAAGGTTTTGATCAAATAACCAATTTATTATCGCTTTTGCAGAAGATGGCAATGTATAGAGACAAACAATTACTGGCTTCTCCCATGTATCAAGAGGTTTTTCCTACTCTCGGAAACAAGCGGATAGAAAAAATCATATCATACATCAACGGTAATTATACACGCGATATTGGCCTGACAGAGATTGCCTCCATGGCGGCTATGAATCCGAGCGCCTTTTGCCGGTATTTTAAAGAGAATACCGGCAAAACATATATACAATATGTTACGGACATGCGGATCGGATATGCATGTCAGTTACTGACATTAAAAAAAATGGATGTTTCCCAGGTAAGTATAGAGTGTGGATTTGATTCCATAAGTCATTTTAACCGTACCTTTAAACAGGCGACACAATATACCCCGACCCAGTATCAGCAGAATATTTTAAAGTGAAACAGGAAAAACCGCTTATCATCCAAAGGTTCAAAGATCAGGGACAGATTTTGCCGCGTTATTTGCCAATCTTTAGTATCTGTTCACAAACAATAGACAAGACGCCATCGACAGCTGTTTTACCATTCGCATCCCATTGGAAAAGAATCATACCGGAAAAGAAAACGGAGCGTATCCTGAATAGTTGCGCTCCGTTTTTATTGTCTTATTTTAAGGCTACCCGCTACTGATAATGACCCGACTCAAGTTTTTTACCCGTTGCCATGACATTGCGATTTATTCATTTCTTGCCTCGCTTATTCTTTAACGCAACGCACGGACATGGCGTGCAGACGGTCACCAGTGTGGAGAGGGTTCTTGTTGCCATTGGCGTAGTAGATTAGGAGGTACGCGTTCACACCAGTGGACGGCGAAGACGACCAGTAAGTACTTTCGGCGCCTATGAGGCGTCGCACACCATTAACATTACGCTGCCCGCTAGCGGGGAAGAATGGCCTGTAGTTCGCAATGGGACTGTTATTCTTGCGGCATCCGGGGTTGCCCGTAACCGTCCATGTACCGTAGTCGTTAGCATTAGCAGTACTGCTGTTCCAAGATCCCAATGTCGTGCCATAATCCGCTGCAGCCCCAAACTCATTAGCGACAGGCATACGCCATCTTGTTCCTCTCTCTTTTCCCGGAGCATGGCCCGTTTCAGTGAGATAACGGCAAATATCCCCTAGCTTGTTTACAGGATCATATCCGCCCCCACTGGCCTTGTCGATGGTGAGATGAGCCCGATCTGTTCCAACGGTACCGCCTGACACAGTCAGAATGTTAGCCCAAGTGTTATAGCTATTGCCTGTACCGGCTTTAGCGACAGTCCAGGTTTGTGTGGATGGATCGGGTATGTAGACTGTCGCGCCGGTACCCCATCCCACGTCACTGGGGTCCACACCAATAAGACTGCCCCATTTAAAGTGTACGCCCTGATAAGTCTCCGAACCGGAACCGGAAGCATCGGCAGCAGGGTTACTGGTTGGGGTGTCGTCGAAAGTCAGACATCCTTTTGCAGAGTTCCAATAGATATTGCTGCCTGCCCAACCGTTGTGAGTTGATGGAGTAATATCGGTTGGCGGCGTGTACAGGGTTTCAGTCAACTGCACCGTCCTGGTCTCCGGATCAAACTCACCGGTAGGACTAAAAAAAGTAAGGGTAGCGGTGGCGGTTTCAGTGATACTGTTCGACCAGTCTGAAAACTGACGAAAGGCGAGTGCGACGTTCGTACCTGTCGTAATGTTCCCGCTGACAGGAGAGAAACCGGAAACAATCGCTTTCGGATCACTGTCAACCCTGACATACCAGTTATTGTAAGGAGATCTGACCGTAAGGGCAGTACCGGCGGTACCGGCCGCAAACGGGTCTGTTTGCGGAGTGGAAACGTAGAACTCGGGATACTGTATAACAGTTATTACTATCTCCAACCGGCCCGAAGTAACAGTAATGATGCCGGTACGCGCATCACTGCCGGTATTTGCCGTTACATTGAAAGTCAGCGTACCAAGTGCAGCCGGCGGGACGGAAACAGCAGGAACGACGATGTCACCGCTACCAATAACGGAACCGAATCTCAACCAGTTCCCCGTGCTTGACGCCGCAGCGCTGTAACTTCCATAAGTGGCGGATATGTCCAGAGCGACGGTCTGCTGTTTATTATTCAATACATAAGTATCCTGACTGACTCCCAGTGCATACTGCCCGTCGTAGACATATGAAGTAAGAGATTCGTCGGTAGCAGTCAGGCTGACCGTCAGATTGACGGGAGCGGCATCGAAAGCCTCTTGTGCTGTATCATAACCCGGGCCGTCAACCTTTGTGATATTGAAGCGGTAACGATGGTTGCGCAAAACATCCAGGAACTCCTGGTTTGGATAGCTGCCGCTGACAAAGTCAAGGCGGTAGTAGGTGATGTTAGCCGTAGAACTGCCATACCTGCCCCCGATGACCAGACAGGGACGTTTTGCAGGGCCGCCGCCATCAACGGCAGGTTCGGCGAATTGCTCGGCCATATAAATAACGTTTGTACACGAGAGGTTATTACTGAAATCGTCGCCGACGCCATGCAAATAAGAAATTGGATCATTGATGTCCGAAGCAAGGAGCGAAGGCGGAATGGCAGGATCGGTCACCGAAGGATTACCGTCAAGAGGAGCCGCCAGCCCTCTCTTGAGGGAGTTGTACAGCCTGACCGATTCCAGAATGAAGGATGCGCCTCCCGTCAAGTTAACCTCGACATCTATTTTTGCAACACTGCGCAACAGGGCGATGGACGGAACCGGTACACTGGCCGTATTGCTCAAATCAACAGGCGACAGGCAACCCCACATTGGGAAAGGCCTGAAATTAGCGCTTCCGGCCGCATTCCACTTGCCCGAAGAATCAAACTCCAGCGCGCTTGTAACGTCTTCTTTGGTGGTGACAGAGGAGGTAAAGGGAGATGTAGCATTGGCGGCCTCAACCGCATCATGAGCATTGGCAACGACCATGACACAAGCGCCGGTAGCGTTACCGGCTCCATCCAGATACACATCGAAAGTCTTTTTGTTGCTGTTGCTACTGTCCGTAATAATGTCCTGTCCCTGCGCGTATGCGCGGCACAGGTATTTACCGGCAGCATCGAAAACCAGCACATCGACTTCCGATAGACTGTATTCGTCGGTCTCACTCAAAGCGTAAGTAGATACAGGAGTAAGACCCGGAACAGTGATCTGCATGCGAACATAGCCATCCTTGACCGGAGGCAAAACATCGTCAGGCAGGAACTCGTCGTCCGTGTTTTTACATGAGCCGAAGCTCAGGAACAAAGCGGCTAACAAGCCGTATAGAAGTACAGGTTTCATTGTTATATAATTTTTATATATAAATAATTAATTTCAAACCGTACCAGTGAAGAGAGTATCGTAAAAGTCCTGCGAAAGTATACATAATAAATGAAAGAAAAAAATTTATCGTTTTATTTTTCAGGTACAGGCGACAAAAAGTCTGCCGGACGCTTTTGAGTGTTCGAACGTCTGTTCGACCTGTACTATTTTTCATGGTTTTCTTTCCATTTTCTTTGCGCCCTTTGCACCTTCTTTGCGCCCTTTGCGGTTAAAAAAATCTGCGAATTCCGCGTTTTGTCCGTAGGGCATCCATATCATTACATTCTGAAAGGACAATAGAAGAAAATAAATTATATTGTTTTTATTATTATCTTTGTCCCAATAGAATTTATCAAGCGCTTTATGGCTCTAAAACAGTCCTTACAACTCAAGCAACAACAGAAGCTTTCGCCTCTTCAAATGCAGGTTATCAGGTTAACCGAATTGCCTGTTATCGAGCTGGAAGAGCGTATAAAGCAGGAACTGGAAGACAATCCCGCACTGGAAGAAGGCTTTGAGCAAATAGACGATGCGTTGGAATTCGCTGAAGATCTCAATCCGGAAGATGATGGAAACATATCTCCGGAAGAATTAACCTTGGGCGACTATATGAATGAAGACGATATACCGGATTTTCAATTACGCGACAATAACAAACATGCGTCCGGCAAACAGGACGAAATACCGTTTTCGGTAGCCGCCTCCCTTCACGAATATCTGATAGAACAGCTTGGAGAATGCGAATTGGACGAAGATGACGGGAAAATAGCCGAATATATTATTGGGAATATTGATGAAAACGGTTATTTGGACCGATCTTTATCCGCTATATCAGACGATCTTGTTTTTCAGCAGAACCTGGACATTCCTGTTCCCAAACTGGAGGAAATTCTAAAGATGATCCAGGATTTCGAACCGGCAGGTATAGGAGCCCGGAACTTGCAGGAATGTCTCTTGCTACAATTGAAGCGAAGAGAAGAATCGGCGGCGGCCAACCTGGCCATCAAAATGATCAACGGTTATTTCGATGAATTTTCCAAAAGGCGCTACGACAAGATAATCAGGCAATTGGATATAGATGAAACAGAACTGAAAGAAGCGATACAGGAAATTACCGCTTTGAACCCCAAACCGGGCAACAACTGGGGTGATTCCATGTCTATTACTTTAAGCACAATCGTGCCCGATTTCATTGTGGAAACATACAACGGAGAGCTTCTGCTGAGCATGAACAACCGCAATATCCCCGACCTGAGAGTAAGCCGCGAATATTCCGACCTGCTCAAAGGATATGCCGATAACAAGGAAAGCATGTCCGCCGACAATAAAAATGCCGTACTGTTTGTAAAACAGAAGCTGGACTCTGCCCGCTGGTTCATTGACGCCATCAAACAAAGACAGGATACGCTCCAGCGTACCATGCAGGCGATACTGGACATGCAATACGACTTCTTTCTCACAGGAGACGAAGCGCAGCTAAAACCGATGATACTGAAAGATGTGGCGCAGTATACAAAATTTGATATATCGACCATATCGCGGGTGAGCAACAGCAAATACGTACAAACCAATTTCGGAGTTTACCCGCTTAAATACTTTTTCTCGGAATCGATGCAAACCGATACGGGCGAGGAGATCTCTTCCCGTGAAGTAAAAGCCATTTTAAAAGAATGTATCGGGAATGAAGACAAGATAAAACCGCTTACAGACGACAGGCTTTCGGAAATACTGAAAGAAAAGGGATATGTAATCGCCCGCCGTACCGTGGCTAAATACCGGGAACAGATGAATTTGCCTGTCGCCCGATTAAGAAAGGAAATATGACCGAAGAAACAAACAACATGGAAGAGGCAGGCAGCAATCCGGCCAATACCGGTGATTCTGCCGGTTCCGGCAAATCGCCGCTTTTATACGAACTGTCAAAAAAGAAAGGATCGCTTCTTGCGCAAATCATGTCCATCACGCTTCATCCTCTGTTGACGGGCGTATACAGCGTCGCTTTGCTTTTTCTGTATACAGACTTCAGAATAATATATGCAGACCAGTTCATACAGTTTGTCGCTCCCGTATTTTTACTTTCATGCGCCGTTCCCGCCGGCAGCGTATACTTCCTGAAAAAAACCGGATTCATAAAAAATAATGACCCGACCGGGAGGGACGACCGGTTAGCGCCTTTTGTTGCAGCCTTTTGCTCTTACAGCCTGCTGCTCTATTATTTTGTTTCAGCCGGGCTATATGCGTGGTTTATCGGAATACTGGCTTCACCTCTCGCTTTGATCGTCATAGCCGCCGTCGCAACCAAATGGAAGCTTAGCGCGCACATGATGGGGATTGGAGGGCTGATCGGTTGCACTTTGTCGGTTTGTTATCACGTTAAAGGCTTGAATCCGTTTATTTTATTCATCGTTTTGTTTATCCTGGCAGGATGCCTGGGCGTATCACGCCTGATGTTTGGACGCCATACCCCTGCGCAAGTATATACAAGCTTCCTGGCCGGCCTTGCCGTTTCATATTTATGCGTACTGACCGGGGCATACTGGGGAGTTATCATGTTTTTAAAGAACTTGTAATTTAATAATATATAAATAAAAAGATTATGAATTTTCCTGAAAATCTGAAGTATTCAAAAGATCACGAATGGATCAAAGTCGAAGGCGATAAAGCCGTAGTCGGCATTACTGAATTTGCTCAAAGCGAACTGGGTGAAATTGTTTATGTAGATGTCGCCACCGAAGGCGAAACAATCGGAAAAGACGAAGTCTTCGGCAGTGTGGAAGCTGTGAAAACCGTTTCCGACCTGTTGATGCCCGTATCCGGCGAAGTACTCGAAGTAAACGCCGACCTGGAAGACAATCCCGAATTGATCAATGAAGATCCATACGGAAAAGGATGGATCATCAAAATCGCCGTAAGCGATCCCGCTCAATTGGACAGTTTGCTTTCAGCGGAGGATTACAAAAAATTAACCGGCAAATAATCCGATGAAACCCGTTGTCAGTATCATTATGGGAAGTACATCCGACCTTCCCGTAATGGAAAAAGCGGCAAAGTTTTTTGATGAAATGGAAATACCGTTCGAAATAAACGCTTTGTCGGCACACCGTACTCCCGAACATGTAGGGGCTTTTGCCAAAGCGGCCCGCGAAAGAGGTATAAAAGTAATTATCGCCGCTGCCGGTATGGCGGCCCATCTTCCCGGCGTTATTGCATCTATGACTCCGGTTCCCGTTATCGGAGTGCCTGTCGACGCTTCGCTCGACGGAATGGACGCCTTGCTGGCTATTGTACAAATGCCTCCCGGAATACCTGTTGCAACAGTCGGTATAAACGGCTCCCTGAACGCGGCTATCCTTGCCCTGCAAATGATAGCTACAGGAGACGAAAGCCTGCAAAAGAAACTGATCGCTTACAAAGAGGCTTTGAAAGACAAAATTGAAAAGGCGAATGAAGATCTAGCCAAAGTCCGGTATAAATTTAAAACGAACTAGGGCGATTTCCGACAGAACAAGCAAAACAACGGAGGCGTACCGGAACAGTCGCCTCCGTTATCCGTAAAAATCGATCACTGTTTTATACTTCCCCCGCCCGACTTGTGGGCATTGACGGTTTCATAGGTCAGCCTTTTGATATTGACGTCGGCTCCGCCACTGCAATTTACGGTAATGTCTTTAGCCTTTCCCGAAAGCTCCAGATCCGAACCTCCGCTTGCCGAAACGATTATTTCGTCGGCGCTGTCAATACCTATATTTGTGTCGCTACCACCCGATGCGGAGATTCTAAGGCGTTTAACCTTTAAACTCTTGACGTCACAGTCAGATCCGCCGGAGAAAGCAAAGTTGGCTTCATTTACATTCAGCCTGTCTATTTCCACGTCCGCGCCGCCTGAGGCCGCTATGGACAATACTCCGTCGCCATTCAATTCTTTAGCATTGAAATCCGAGCCTCCCGATATGGCGATTGCATCCAATACGGGAGCGGATACATAGGCGTTTACTTTGGTTTTTTTCTTGAACAGCTTACCATCTTTACTTTTCAGTTCCAGACCGCCATTTTTTACCGTTATCTCGACTTTCGACATGTTCTCCGCATCGGTTTCAATCTCCAGCGAGTAAGAATCGCCTTGCGTGAAATAAACGTCCACGCCCCCGCTTATGGCGATCTTGCTGAATGAATTTACCGGTTTCTTCTCTTTTACGACCTGCGCCGACATACCCAAAGACAGGATACAGCACAACACCGACAGGATGATACTTTTTGTTTTCATGTGTATATAATTTGTTTTTAAATGGTCATAAGGAACTCGCAACATATTGGCTCCGCCGAGGCTTGTTTCATGTCCGAGGCTTGTTTGCTATCCATTCCGGGCATAACAACGCCCGATAGTTATAACTACGGAACAGGACATTAAGCGCCTCCCTTATTTATAATACGAAATAAACAAAGAAACGTTACAAAAAAACCTCGTTTCCATCTGATTTTTCCAACAAAACAACCTTCCATGTAACTAAATTTATGGCAAACAGCTAAGGCGTTGTTTTCCCGTCACTTGTTTCGGGAGGCGATTCATCGCTTGGGAACTCGGTAGCAGAAAACCTCTTATGTAACATCCCCCTCATTATGGGTGTAAAACACCAAGGTATGTTCGGTTTCCGTGGCACGAAATCTTTTTTTCGCAAAAACACATCTTTTTTTCATACCTGCATCCATTGAAATACCGCACTCCCCATGTTACTATTATGCGTGCTGCATGAAAATGATAGGGGACTCATTACCATTATCGCCCCCGATTAAAAAATAAAACAACAGATTTTTTCTTTTCATTTATTGTATATACTTTTCGACGCTTTACAGCGCTCGCTTTCCTGTTACAGTTTTTAGAGTATTAAAAATAATGACTACCTTTGCAGGCTGGAAAATAAATATTTATGCATATATAAAATATTTATAACAAGTATATTAAATACAAATTATTGCAATTTATGAAACGTGAAATAACGAACAGGAATAAACACAATGGAATGCGCCCGCAGGACATAGTTGTGTTGCTAAAAATAGTTTGTTTGAAGGACAAATCGTGGAACTATGTAGAATTGGCAAAAGCGTTGCTGTTGAGTGTTGGCGAAATAAGTAATACATTAGAACGCAATGCTATGGCAGGTTTAGTAAATCCCGAAAAGACACAGGTCAATCGTTTGGCGTTGCGAGAATTTCTGATTTATGGCCTGAAATATGTTTTTCCGCCGCAAATTGGGGCTTCTGCACGCGGCATTCCAACAGCACATTCCGCTTCACCTATTAAGGAAAAAATTGCCGAAGGAACAGAAAATTTTGTTTGGAAATATTACAAAGGAACACGACGAGGTAGTACTATTTTGCCTCTATATGCCAAAATTCCACAATTTATCGAAGACGACCGCGAACTATACGAATTGCTCACTATTGTCGATACGCTGCGCATTGGAAAGAGTCGAGAAAAAGAAATAGCAATCGAAGAATTAGATAAAAGATTGAACGCATAATGGCAAGTAATATTGACAAAATAATGGTAGTGGCAGAGGCATTGGGTGATTTGCGCAGTCAAGTGGTTTTTGTTGGCGGCTCGGTGGCGGAACTCTATGCCGCGCAACCGGAACTTTCGGATATTCGCCCTACGATTGATGTAGATTGTGTTGTTGATATTCAGATTGTTACTTATTCCGATTATACTTGTTTGGAAGAAAAATTACGGAAATTGGGGTTTGTAAACGATACAAGCGAAAATGCGCCGATTTGTCGAAAAACATACAGAGACATTATTGTTGATTTTATGCCTGTAAATCCTGATATTTTGGGTTTTAGCAATCATTGGTACAAAGCAGGCTACGAAAGCCGAATAG
Source organism: Prevotella sp. (assembly GCA_031273295.1). Taxonomy (GTDB): domain Bacteria; phylum Bacteroidota; class Bacteroidia; order Bacteroidales; family Dysgonomonadaceae; genus Dysgonomonas. The sequence goes on along the minus strand of JAISSD010000252.1, from coordinate 280 downwards.
AAAAAACAATGCCTGACAAAACGGATATTTATATTTTTCCTGTAGAATATTATGTTGCTACCAAATTTGAAGCCTTGAACAGTCGCGGTGGCTCTGACATTCGTGGCAGCCACGATTGGGAAGATATTGTGTATGTGCTAGACAACTGCGATAATTTCTTATCAAGTTTACAAGAATGTAAAAATGAAGATTTGCTTGATTATTTCAGAAATCAGTTTGACAAACTACTGAATAATAACAATATAATGGAAATCATTTATTCGGCTTTACCATACAATTC
>JAISSD010000184.1 GCA_031273295.1 Prevotella sp. | reverse complement strand
CGAAGATAGACATAGTTATTGCCGAGGTTCTTTTCGCGCTGTGCAATATTTTCCATGAACATCGTCATATTGTACGCGCACAGGTCGAATCTGTCTTCCGAAGTTTTTGTCCCGGCAACACTCACCGTAGCACGCAGATAGACATCATAAATGTTCAGTCCGTTTTCGTTGACGGTGGAGTCGTTCAAATCGCAGGACAGCTTCCACTGCATCTTTTGGTCCGAGGGGCATTTTATCTGATGAAGCAGAAACATAGTTCCTTTGACATAACCGTTTATTTGCAGGACGGGATTGATGAGAGGCGATTCTTCGGGCAAAGCGACGGATGAAGTATCGGGCGAAAACGTCATGTAATATTTGTCCACTTCCATTTTCTTCGTCAATGTTACCGTATAATATCCGTTTGCAGCAAGTTGCGCATTACTGTTTTCGGGTATTCCGTAATCCAGCTCGTAAGCGACATAGCAGCATGTACCTTCCTCCATGTCGGCGAACAGGGGCGAGTAGAACGATTCGTATGCCGAAATATCCAGCACATTTTTAATCGTTTCAGGGTCAAAACGCACAATGCCTGCCGTCTGTCCTGTAATTTTGTTGTTGCCGTCGTCCATACAGGATGACAACATCATCGACGCCGCTGTAATCAAAGCGGCACAAATCATTTTACAATTATTAAAAGCATTCATTTTCAGTTATATTATAATTTCCGTATTATTTTTACAAAGCCTAACCGCCGGCAAAATCGAATTTACCGGAAACAGTTGCGGGAACATCAATCCATTACAATTCCCTCGTTACATCTTAGTTCCCGTTCTTTTGACTTTTCTTTTGTTTTTACTAAAGCTCTTACTGCCTCCGACCAGAGTATGCAGGACAGAAATATCATCATGAAGAAGAAAAATTTCGGAAGATGCTGGCACAACAGACCGATAGCCATATATATCACATTGATAAGCAATAATATTCCCGTCGATTGTTTGTGATTGTATCCCAGAGCCAGAAACATGTGATGCAAATGATTTTTATCGGGCGAAAAGGGAGACCTTTTCTGTATAATTCTGATTGTGAACACTCTTATGGTATCAAACATCGGAATGACCAGAATACAGATTGATACCATGGGAACGTTAATAATATGGTAAACCGATGTGGCTGGGATATTTGCCTCGTTAAACGATATTGTCAGCGCCGCCAGTATGACGCCCAGCACCAAGGCTCCGGCGTCGCCCATGAAAATCTTGCCGCGCTTCGCAAAAACATTGTAGATAAAAAACGGTACAAGCGCGCCTAACAGGCTGAAAGCGACAATGGATAACTGCTCCATTCCGAGCAGGTAAAAATATGCTCCGAAAAACAGAGAGATAATCATCCCTACTCCGGCAGCCAAACCGTCGATTCCGTCAATGAGGTTGATTGCATTGATTATCACGACTGTTACGAAAAACGTCAGCAGTACGCTGGCAACATACGGGAGTTCATATACGCCGAAAAATCCGTGCAGACTGGTCAAACGCAAATCTCCCCAAAATATCATAATCGAAATACCGAATAATTCTTCGATAAGTTTGCGTCTGGCGGAGATAATCATAATGTCGTCGTATAAGCCGACAAAAAACAGTACCAGCACAGTAAACATCAGATATTGCAGATTTTGACCCATACCGAGATTCGATGCGAGAAAGAAAGCAAGAATAAAGGATATAAAGATGGAAATCCCTCCGACATTGGGTATTCTGCCGGTATGGGAAGTCCGGTGATTGGGCTTTGCTACCAGATTCTTTTTTATCGCAACTCTTACAACCTTGGGGATTGAAACAAACCCTATGATCAATGCGACTGCAAACGAAATTATCAAATGACTAATATCCATAACTTTAATTTACTTTATCTTTCAGACACGACCTGCGAGTCTGTAATAAGATGCAATAAATTTAGTATTCGTTGCATCAAATGTTAAAAAAGATTAAAATTAAAGATTAAAATTTTTCGGAACGGAAATTTTGCGGGATTTATCTTTCGCCACCCCGCGTTTTCCGTATTTCTTGTGTGTTTGTCGCCGCAATCTTTATTTTCTTCGGGCGACGTTAACAGTTCAGTATTTTCTCTATCTCTTCGACCGGCAAATCCATCCATTCCGAAATCTCAACAACGGATAATCCTTTTTGAGACAATCGTAAAACAAATTTTTGCTGTTCTTTTTGCATGCCGATGGCAAAGCCTTCCTGTATACCTTCCTGTATGCCTTTTTGTATGCCTTTTTGTATGCCGATGGCAATGCCCTTTTTCCTTGCGGTACTAACGCTACTGTTAAAATCCAACCTTGCCAATTCACGTGTCAGATATGCGTAAAACATTTCGCTCTCATTACCTGCAGATGAGATATTTTCCTGTGCTTTTTTTTTCGCTTCATCCATATCTGCCATTTTTTCATCAATTGTTTTTTAATATTTCCTCTATCTCTTCGACCGGCAAATTCGTAAATTTCGCAATCTCAATAGCGGAAAATCCGTTTTGAGACAATCGTAAAACATGTTCTTTCCGTTCTTCTTGCCTGCCTTCCTGTTTGCCGATGGCAATGCCTCTTTGTTCTCCGATGGCAATGCCTTTTTGTTCTCCGATAGCAATGCCTTCTTGCCTGCCTCTTTGTTCGCCGATAGCAATGCCTCTTTGTTCTCCGATGGCAATGCCTTCCTGTCTGCCTTCTTGTTTGCCGATGGCAATGCCTTTTTTCTCTGCGGTGCTGACGCTGCTGTTAAAATCCATCAGTGCCAGTTCGCGCATTTGATATGCGCGATACATTTCGCTGTCCTGACGTACAACCGTGATTATGTCCTGTACTTTTTTTATTGCCTTATCCATATCCAGTATCCTGTTTATTGTGGCATCATCGGTTTTGCAGTCAAAAAATGTCAGCCACCGATGAATCATGTTATGTTCTATATCTTTGTTTTCCAGACGCTGAAACTTCACCATATCAATAAAGTGCAGTTCAAGGGCGTCGGTTAGTCTGTAATCCCTGCGGACGTCTTCCCAGAGATGAAAACTTGCGTGCACCTCGTCTATCGGAAGAAATTCCTGTCCGAGGATATTTATGGCTATCACATTGGGCAACTCTTCGTACTGCTGTCCCGAACCGATGCCTTTGGAATACTCCCGACACCAGTAAAACAGGCTGCGTCTGTCCATGTTGCTCACATTGCGAACCTGAACCTCAATGTTTACCTTTGTCCCGTCGGTCATTTTGGCACGCACATCCAAAATGCTTGCCTTATCTCCTATAAATTCGGCAGTGTGTGTTTTGTCTTCAAGAATTTCCACGGATACAATTCCCGCTCTGCCGGTTTTCTGCAGTACGGCATTAAGGAAACTGATCAGCTGTTCTTCGTCGCCCTTCTCGCCCATATACTTCATAAACAGATAGTCATTGAGCGGATTCATCCTTTCCTGAATAATCTTTTTTGCCCTGCCTTCGTCTTCGCTATTCATCCCATCAAGATTTTTACGGTTGCAAATATAATATTTTTTTTATGACTTTATAAAAAAAATCGTAAAACCCTGTGATTTTCCGTATTTCGGGCAATATTTTTTTTCGCTCCTTTTTCCTGCAATGTAATTGAAATTGTCTCAAAAATACGCGAATAACGTGGATTATACAGATTTAAACAATAATCTGCATAAATCTGTTAAATCTGCGTGCCGAATTGCTTTTAAAACTGACTCTTCATGTCGACAATTTTCCGCAATTTTTTATTCCTAAACAATTACTGATAAGCCCATTTCAGGAACCACAGCTGATTGATTGATGCGCCGAAATTTATCCTGACATAGTTTTCCTGTATCAGACCCGCGCCGCCTCTGCGTCCCATGTCTGCGGATAAAAATATCTGGGTATAATTATTTTTCAGCGGGAACACCAGTCCGGCGGTTGCACCGATTTCCGAAATGCCTTTTCCGTTGATAAGCATGTTGGATTTTTCGTAATATCCGCCTATCTGATATTGCATCCGTTGAAAATAATTTCTTGAAGTCCGGTAATTCGGAATATATTCCACTCCGGCATTGATTCTGTGATTATTGCTGTATTTCATCCTCTGGTCGGGAGACTGGATGTTTGCCCAGTTATGGAATTTATAATCGATTGCAAACATTTTGTAACTGTGACCGCCCCTGTTTTGCAGCGACACACCCACGCCGACGTTTCTCGGCAGCGAGGTATATGTGCTTGTTTTTGTTTCCGTTGT
>JAISSD010000118.1 GCA_031273295.1 Prevotella sp. | reverse complement strand
CACCGGTAACAAACTTTGGAGCATCACTGACGGATACTCCGGACTCCGGTAACGAATAAGAGTAATTGCTCAAAACCGCGGGGGCATCCCACTTTACATAAACATCGTCAGGATCATCGCCGGGTTCAACGACCTCGGTGTAAACCCAACCGGTAGCGCCGGTATCGGGAACGTCCTTCAAATTCAATGTACCTTTCGAGTGCAGATTCCTTAATGTCAAACCCGTGACGGTAACGGAAACCTCCTTGTCAAGAGTAGACACGGCTTTAACCAGAATGCGAGACAGGGCATGACGGAACTGCAGGGAAACCGTACCCGGATAAGCGTTGTTAACCTGCAACACGCCCGTGCAAGCCACGAGCAAATCTTCCTGGGTAGTGGCTGGGCCGGTGGGAGAAGGCACCTTGCAGGTAATCGTCTGGTTTGCAGTTGCAGCATCCTTGAGACCTGTTTCCACGTTCTTGCTGCCCGAAGGCGAGTAAGCGAAGAACCCGACAGCACCCTCGTCCGTGGTCGGAAAGTAAGCCTGTGGCGAATAAGCCCAGTTGTCATCCTCCCCGCGGTAGACAGTGGTACCGCGTAACAGGTATTTGCCCGTTTCGGGAGTCCAGTCATCACCGTAATGTGCGTTGACGACAAAACTCTGGATATACTCCTTTGAAGTGGTGGTAGCCTTCAAGGAAGACATACCGCCCTGGGCGCGGAAACCAATAGCGCGAGAACCTACAGGAACACCGGATACATCGTCCTGCGAACAACCGGAAAACAAAAGCAGTCCGGTAAACAATCCCGGCAAGAACCGGGTAACGAAATTTAGTCTTTTTTTAATCATAACTCTCTCTTATAATTGGCAATCAAATAATTAACTGTTAATTGAACGGCAATGCGACAGGCCGGAAAAATCCAAAATTTCCCTTATCCGAGCAAAGATATTTAATCCGGCTGACGGGTCTGTTACGTATTTCCGCCTTTTTATATCCAATTATCGGAATTCGATACGGGAACCGGACAAAGAGGCCGCTTTTCATATCGCCGCTTGCAATCTGTCTATACGGAGTGCAAGGCCTGATAATACTGACGTTCGGAAGGCCAGGCCGAAAGAACAGCGAAGAAACGCCCCGTCCGAAGAAACGGGTAAACGTTTTTCGATGTACTGATCCGGCTGTCGCTGTTGTTTTATGCATGGAGTATGTGATATATTTTTTGCGCATTATTTGTTATTGTTTGGTCGCTTTGCGACATAGTACTCTATACCCAACAAAAGTATTGAATCCGGCTGAATGACCTGTTGCGTATTTCCGCCTTTTTATATCCAATTGTCGGAATTACAGTAGGGAATCAAACAAAGTGTTTTTTATACATGTCATGCCGGTTTTGTAAAAGGCGCATGCAGGGGTGTAAAAAAGACTTTCAAAACTTCGTTCAAAAAATATCACCGCAGGCAGTTTTTAACGCAAAGGATGCAAAGTAAATGCTTTGTGTTCTTTGTGATACCTTTGCGCTCTTTGTGTTAAATGAATTTGGCCGTTCTTTTTTTGCAGTGCGACAATTTTAATGAGGTTTGGGGCTATATGATATTCCATTGCTACGAGGTTGTTTTATAAAGAAAATTAGGTAGAAACGAGGTTTTTACCATTTTGTGGCGTGGCGTTCTTCCTGTTTTTCAAGGAAATTCTTTGTGTCTTTTGTGATACACTACCGAGGTTGTTTTGTTTATTGAAATTAGGTAAAAACGAGGTTTTTTGCCATATACCTTTCGTGCGCAAAACCATGCCGGACACGGTATAGCAAAGGGCGCAAAGAATCCGCAAAGGAAATTCAACCGCCTGTCGGGATTGAGGGGAGAGGAGGTTGTTTTGTCGGAAAAATCAGGTAGAAATGGGGCTTTTGTACTCTAAAACCCGCCACGATACAAGTTTGCCAACGCCGTTTGCTGCATAGCCGTCAAGTTAACCTTCAGCCTTGGCCTGACGGCTACGAGGTTTGTGTTTTGTGCAGGGCGCTTTTTTCTATTGATATGGATGTTCTACGGGCAAAAACGCAGGATTCATAGAGACGATGCACGACACGTCTGTACAAACAATAAAATTTCCGGCAAAAAAAGAGCCGTTTTAGGTACCTGCTTCATTGACTAAAATGTAAACAGTTTCCGGGTTTCAGTCTTCTTTTTTCTCCATCAATTTCTGATAAGTACTTAATGTCTGGTAATAATCGTAATTCATAATATCGGTTATGACAACCTGTTTCAGTAATTTCCATTCATTTCCGTTCAGCTTGTATATAAGCATTTCGTAAGGCATGGTTATACTGTAATCATCTTTTGCGGACAAAGTGTCGGCAACCAGATATTGAGCGGGTATATAACGTCCAAACAGACAGAAGTCATTGATATCCATATCTTTCCTCAATATTTCGTCTATCTTTTCGGCGGTTTTGACGTCGTAAAACAAATTACCGGACGAATCCTTGATTAACCGGATATTGTTTTTATTCTCAAAGTCTTTGTATTTTTCTGTTCCTTCTTTTGTTTTCGGCACATACAATATCGAGTACTGGCCTTTTCCCTCGTTTGTATACACGGCTGACGGAATATTCATCATCAGGTCTATCAATAAACCTTTGCTCAGGTCGAAATCCATTGTGATCTCTTCGTGATTAAAGCCTTGTTTTCCGGAAGCGGATTCATTGTTCTGTTTACTTTTGTTATTGCATGATATCAAGCCTGTAGCCAGAAAAAGAGTAAATGTAAATTTGATTAATTTCATAAATGTGATATTGGATTTTTTTTATTGTCTTCAGATTTCGACTGTTTTTCCCAGCGCGAGGTAACAAATATAGCCTTTTACATCCGTATATCCCATTTCTTTGATTTGTTCCACATAATGTTTTACCTGCCGGACATGTTCTTTATTTTTCTTTTTTCCGAACTTGTAGTCGATGACAATTACTTCCCCGTCTTTTATCATTACGCGGTCGGGGCGACTGAAAGTATTTCCGGATTGTAATATCTGCACTTCGTTCAATACCCTGTATTCGCCCGAATACCATGGAGCCACTGTCGGGTCGGACAGGTAATTGCGGAGCAGTTCTATGACAGTTTCCTTTTGCTCCCGTGTTATGTCGCCCGAAATATGATATTCCTCCACCGCATTTTCCATATCTTCTACGGTATGCACTTTACTCGCTATTTTGTGCATCAATGTGCCGTAATCCCGCTGTCCCGAATTGGTGAAATAATATTTGTTTTTCAATAGCAGTTTTACCCGTTCATCATAAGGCGTGCCCGATAATGCATCTATGCTCGTTTCTTCCACAGACGATTTCTTCTCTTTCTTTACAGACAGACAAGTTCTATTTATTTCAAATATCCCGTTTTCCCTGTCCAGATATTCCGGCAAGTTGATGTATGGCCGTTTATTGGGAAACAGGGTAGAGGATGTGTTTACGCAAGCCCACAACAAAGACGAGATATTGTTTACTTCGTCTTTTTTCGGACGGGGGGCAAAAACGATGAGTTCATTTTCGGCGCGGGTGAAGGCTACATACAAGACGTTGATATTGTCTATAAAAGCATGCAGGCGTTCGTCAAAATACTCGTAGTCGAAAATTGTATTTTTCAACTTTTGCGAATACTTTACAGGAACAAGGTGCAGGCGGTTGAACGGTTCTGTTTGCGGACGGCACCAGAGTATGGCAGTCAGCTTATGGTCTATTTCCCAGTTGCAGAAAGGGATAAGTACAACATTGAAACCCAGTCCTTTCGATTTGTGTATGGTCATAATGCGGATGGCGTCCTGCCCGTCGGGAGTAAATATGGTCTTGGTTATACCGGTTTCGTTCCACCATTTGAGGAACGAGTCGAGGTCCGACGAATTACGGATGGTGAAATCAAGTACCATATCAAGGAACGACTGGATGTAAATCTGCTCGTTGTCTTCCATCGCGTCACGGAAAAGCCCGAACATGTTTTCCGTCATTTCGTATAGCGGAAGTTCCCTGATGCGGTTCAGTTTATCCGTGATATCTCCGGGTAGATCGTCCTTTGCCGAGAAATATTTCAGCAGAGCCTCTTCTGCGCTTAAGCGGTTGCTGTACTTGAAATATTCGTAAACCGCCAAAGCTTTCAGGGAAGAGTCCAACGGATTGTGCAGGTATTTTAGCAGGGCGATGATCAGTTTTATGCTTTTTGAATTGCCTACAAACAGCGCTTCGTCTGAAATTATGTCATAGCGATACTTCGCGTCCCTGTGCCCGTTTTTGTATTCCAGCAGGCGGTTGGCCACTTCGGCGCCCTCCTTTTTTGTACGTACAAGTATGGCGATGTCTTTCAGCCTGTATCCCCTGTCTTGCAGGTCTTCTATCTGTTTAGGCAACTGTTCCAGCACGTAATCCTGCCAGACGTGTTCAGCGGTATCTATAAACTCTACTCTGACGCGTCCTTCGTTGTTTTTGTGGCTGTCGGGTATGTGCTGGTAAAGTTCGTTATACGCTTTGGTTATACGCGAGAAGAATGGTTGCAGCCGTTTGTCGTGCGTATCCGGTAGCGGTTTGTTATATGTATCCTGCAGCAGATTCGCCCCGATGGAGAAAACGGCGTTGTTGAAGTCTATCACGTTGCACGAACTGCGCCAGTTGGTATCGAGCGTTTCGTGGTCTATGCCTTCGCGGTGAAAATCCTTGTCCAGTTGTTCGTCCAGTAGTTTCCAGTCCGAATTTCGCCAGCGGTAGATACTCTGTTTTACATCGCCCACGATGAAATTCCTGTTTCCTCCGCTCAGGCTGTCGCGCACCAGCGGTAAAAAGTTTTGCCATTGCATGCCCGACGTATCCTGAAACTCGTCTATCATATAATTATTGACCCGCAAGCCTGTTTTTTCGTAGATAAACGGAGATTCGTTACCTTCTATGATACGGTTCAGCAGTTCGGTGGTATCCGAAATCAGCATCACGTTTTTTTCGGCCGTGTATTCACGTATCTTTTTGTCTACATCGCCCAATATTCCGAGCGTGAAGAAATAGCGGTTTATTTCGTATGCCGTCTGATATGTGCGGGAATTGTCGTAATGGTTGATTATGTCGCGGATGCAGATGCTCAGTTCGGGATACGCGTCTTCCATCTTGCTTCTGATTTTTGCGCTTGTCTTTGCCGTGTACCAGTTGGATATATCACCGGCCATTATGCGGAAGGTATTTGTAGGCTCCTCTATTGCACCGCTGGCCCATTTTTGGAAAGAGAAGAGCGGGGAGCGCGAGGCTCCTTTAAAATCTTCGGGAGCCAACCCGTAGCGGGTCATTATGTATATGGCTTTTTCACTTGTTAGTTTCGAAATGTTTTTGAAAATCCGGATAATAGAAAAAAGCTTGTTCTTGTAGTCAGCCATCAGCTGCTTGTCGGAGATGTTTTCCTGTACCTGGTTGCTGTAATTTTTAAAGCTTTCCTTGAATATTTCTTTCGCCAGCGATTGTATGTCGTTCCGGATATTCCATGTCTCGCCATTTTCCACTTTTTCTTCCGAGAAGTTTATGAGCCAGTCCAGCAAGAGTTTATTGTCGTTGCTCTCCAGATCATAGAGCATGGCGTCGATGGCTTCACCCAATATTTTGTCGGTATCCAGTTCCACGTTATATCCTCCGCCCAGTCCGATCTCGCGGGTAAAGGCGCGCATGGTTTGCTGGAAAAACTTGTCGATGGTGCTTACCGAAAAAGCCGAATAGTCGTGAAGGATACGCACAAGCGTGTCGCGGGCTTCCTTTCTCAACTGTTCTTCATTGAGGCTGTATTTGTCGGTTAGCAGTTCGATGTAATCCGATTTGCGGTCTGACGCCAGATTTGCCAGTTCGGCAATGATACGCCTTTTCATTTCGTCCGTCGCCTTGTTGGTAAAGGTTACGGCCAGTATATGGCGATAGGCGTGCGGGGATGAAAAGAGCAGGCATAAATATTCGGCGGTCAGGCGGTGCGTTTTGCCCGAGCCTGCCGATGCTTTATATACGTGCAGATTTATTTCGTCGTTAAATAATGTGTGCTTTGACATATCCTTCCTTTTGCAGGAGTTCCAGTATTTTATTTCTGAAATCGCCTTGTATGATAATTTCACCGTCTTTGGCCGAACCGCCTGCGCCGCATTTTACCTTCAAAAATTTGCCTAGCGTATCAAGGTCTCCGCCTGCGCCGGTAAATCCGGTGATCAAGGTCACGGCTTTGCCTTTACGGTTGCGTTTGTCCAATGAGATGCGCAAGGCCTGTTTCTCTTTTGGCAAAGTGTTTTGTTCCGCTTCGCCTTCTTTTTCGTATTTAAAATCCGGATTGGTAGAGTATACTACATTCAGACGGTCTTTCCAGTCGCTCATCAATAATTGAAAATTAAGAATTAAGAATGAAATTTTTTACGCTTCACTCAGTCTTTCAACCTTCTGAAACCGGCGTCGAATTTAGCCCTGTCGAATATCTCGTATCTCGGCAATGTGGGTTTATAATCAACTTCGTCCCACAGTGTGCTGGTAATCATCAGGTCGGCGCTGTAACGGTTGCAGGCAATCGGCACGTTGTGTACACGGCATTGACGCAGCAGCATCATAATGTCGGCCTCGTGCGGTTGCGGACTCAGGTCATCGATAAGGAATATCGCCAAATCTATTTCGTGGCGTACCACCATCGCCGCAATCTCGGCGTCACCGCCTAGCGGCCCTGAATTCATGCGGGTAATCTCGGCCTCTATGCCTTTTTCTTCGAAAGCATCCTTGATCAGCGCACCTGTAGTTCCCGTGCAAACCAGACGCTGCTTGGCCAGGAAGTCGGAGTTATAATAACACCATTCTACCATGTCGGCTTTGCGGTGGTCGTGCGCCACAAGGGCTATTGTCAGTCTTTTTTTCATAAGATAATAATTTTTTTTTCAATTGACATATGGAACTTGCATGATTTTTATTATCACGGACTTTGACGATTTGACAAAAATCATGCTTCGTTTCATATTCGGTGTTTTAAGACGGTAAAGTGATATATTCAATCACAAGTTCCGGTTCTTTATTCTTTTCCATTGTTTATTTATCCCAAAGATAAAACATTTTCGCGTCTTTTTAGCCAAGGAAGGGTTAATCTTCTTTGCGAAAGAAATAATTTGTGAAAATTAATGATGTATGATCAAGGAGCCGTTTAGATTTTCCACGAATATTTTCCTGTGCTAATAACGCCTGCATTTGGCTTTTGCCGATATCCGGTTCTTCATTCATTGTCAGTCTGTTTTTATCCGTTTTTCCCTTTGTTTGGAATCTGTTTGATTTTTTTCAGGAATATGATTTTGAGGGCAAAAATGCTTCGTTAAGGCATGAGAAATAAACAATTTATAACAGATGTTCCGCATCCCCCAATCGCTGCGCTTCATTTGGGGTTATTCAAATTAAAGGCCTGTACCCGACAAAAAGAATGCGTCTCAAAAATCGTATCCGGGCGCATTGACAGAGCCGCATAAACAGAAAATTACCCTCCCGCGCAAAAGGCGGCATTGGCAAAAACGTCATAAATAAAGATATCGTAACTACCCGGGTACAAAAAAAGATTTGATAATGATCTTATAAAAGTATTGTTATATTTGCATTGTGAAATTAGAATAAATCCACACCGTGTCCGGAATGCGAAGGGATGAAGGAACAGATCGCATCGTTGAGTGCATTGGTAAAACGGCAGGAGGAAGGTGTGAATTTTTAATCCGGGTAGTTACAAAATGCTTGCGATGTAAACATTTTGTTTGTTTATCGCTATCTTTGTAAAAAGAGTAGTTTTATGGATAGTCGGATAGATATAATAAAGGGAATACATCCCGGAAAGTTTATAGGGAGGGAGTTGAAAAAGCAAAACTCCACCCGACGTGTTTTAGCTGAGGAAACAGGTATTCCATATCAGACAATCAATGCTATCATTGCAGGTAGACGGAATTTAACAACCGGACAAGCCTTAAAAATAGATTCTTTATTAAACCTGGAAGAAGGTTTTCTTGCAATACTTCAAACTTATTACGATATAAAACAGTATAGAGAAAAAGAGCTTGCGAATCTTTATACCGGATGCCCTCGCATCCGTAGAATACTGTTTTGGGATACGGATTTTGACAAAATCAATTGGGGTAAATATAAAGCTACTGTTATTAAACGGATTTTTGAGAGAGGTAACAAAGAAGAGATGGACGAAATCAAACGATTTTATAATCTGTCAACAAGTGAAATAAGACAATATCAGCCAAAGAAAATTCGTTCCACCAAATTAATCCAAAGAACTAATGGCTAAATCTATTAAGCTACATTACGAAACAGTTACTCCTTTATTAAAAAAGATACTCTATGATATAATGGAGAGTCCTGTGTTTGAGCCTTTCTATTTAGTTGGCGGGACTTCTCTAAGTTTGCGGTTAGGACATCGGGAGTCGGTGGACATTGATTTATTTACCAATGCTCTTTATGGAAGTTTAGATTTTTCTGTATACGAAAATTTCTTCCGGGATAGTTATAAATACTATTATTGCACCGATAAAACGGATATTGTTAGTTTTGGTAGATCATATTACATAGGCGATTCGGAAAATAACAGTATAAAAGTTGACTTGTACTATCATGACGAGATTATTGATACTTGTGATATTATTGATAATATTCGAATAGCTAGTCTTGACGACGTTGTGGCCATGAAAGTAGATGTTATCTCGCGCATGGGACGTAAAAAAGACTTTTGGGATTTGCATGAGCTTTTAAACACATACACTATTCCCGAAATGCTTGAACTACACCGGAAACGATATGAATATACACATGATAGAGAACAGATTATCGCCAATTTTGTAAACTTCTCTTCCGCCGATGAGGAACTTGATCCTGTCTGCTTAAAACATAAAGATTGGGAGTTGATAAAATTGGATTTTGTAGAATTACAAATAAAAAAATAATATCCAATTAATACTTATATTGAGTATAGTTACATAGAAGGTTGTTTTGTTTGAAAAATTAGGTGGAAACGAGGTTTTTTTACCATATGCTTTCCATGCACAAAACCATGCCGTGCACAGTGTGAATACAATAAAAAACGGGCGAACCTTGTTTTTAACCTCGTTTGGGTGTATTTGACTCCGCCGATTTTGACTCCGTCGATTTTCAATTCAATTCAAATTGTCGTTTTTCAAACAGTTGTTGTTTTAACACAAAGGACACAAAGAATTTCCTTGAAAATCAGGAAGAACGCCACGCCGCAAAATGGTAAAAACCTCTTATGTAACATCCCCCTCAAGCCGCTCATTGAAATACCACACTCCCCATGTTACTATTATACGTGCTGCATGAAAATGATAGGAGACTCTTATGTAACATCCCCCTCAAGCCGTTTTTAATTTTTCCGGAAGAGCTTCCAACTGTCTTGTTTTCCGCTCAATTGAAATACCGCACTCCCCGTGTTACTGTTATGCGTGCTGCATG